>DATKVG010000094.1:0-16206 GCA_035530195.1 Bathyarchaeia archaeon
CACCGACCACGGCCTTAACATGCAGGCCTGGGAAGACATGGTGGCTTTCTATGAAGCCATTCTGCATGACGTGCCAAGGCCCGAATATGCCTGGCAACGGCTGCCCGACGGCTCGTTGCGTGTCGAAACAACCACCGCACCGACCGCCGTCAAGCTGTGGCAGGCCACCAACCCAACTGCCCGGAATTTCCGGCTCGACACCATCGGCGCCGCATGGACCAGCTCGACGATCGAGGGCGAGGGCGGCGTGTACGTTGCTTCCGTGCCGCCCCCCGAGCAAGGGTGGACCGCATTCATGATCGAGTTGGAATTTCCGAGCGGCGGAGACGCCCCCTTCCGGTTCACCACGGGCGTCAGCGTCGTGCCCGACACGCTGCCGTACCGCAACGTCCGGGGCTGGGGCCGCCTCAGCACCGTACCCAACGGCGATCATCCCATCAAGGTCGTCGAGGTCGGCGGAGACAGATACCAGATGGGCTACTGGTACGGCAAGCTTCTGGCCGCGGACATTTCACAATGCCTCGGCGGGATGATGAGCACCTTCAGCGTTCCCGAAGCGATGTTTGACGAAGCCATTGCCGCCATGTGGGATAATTCCCACTTCGACACGGTGGGCTGGGAACTCGAGTTGCGCGGCGTCGCCGACGGGTGCCTCGATGCCGGCCATCCGGAAGTCACGTACCGGCTCCTCCAGAAAATGATGGTGCTCCCCGACATGTCCGAGCTCGGGTGCAGCCTTATGGCCGCTTGGGGAAGCGCCACACAGGACGGGAAAACCTACCAGTTCCGCAACCTCGACTGGAACATGGACACCGGTATGCAAGACTACCCCGTCGTCGCCATCTACAATCCCACCGATGGGCTCCGCCACGCTACCATGAGCAGCGCCGGCGTCATCGGCGCCATCTGCGGCGGCATGAACGACCGCGGTATCGCGTTCAGCCAGATTATGGGGTATTTCTGCGACGCCGAAGGCCTCGACGGCATTCCCATTCCGGTCCTGCTGCGCGACATCCTCTACCACGATGAAGCCCTGCCCCAGGTACTTGCCCGGGTCCAGGCGGCCCCGCGTACAAACCAGTACCACTACGCGTTCGCTGACCCCGGCGCGATCGGCGCAAAAGGCCGGCTCTTGTTCACCAGCGCCACCCGGTGCGACATTTACGCCGACGAGGCCGTGGTCGGCCACCCCTGCGTCAGCCCCGACCCGTTCCACACGCCCATGCCCGGAGTTGTCTACTGGAAGAACCACAACGGCAGCGGCAACCAGCTCCTTTACGACGCCATCAACAACCATTACGGCGAGATCAACGGCGAAAAGACAATCGAAATCGCGCGGGCGGCCGGCGTCAGCGGCACCGTGTTCAGTGTCGTGTACGGCAACAGCGACCTTGACTTCTGGGCCGCATGGGCCAATGGCCTCGAGCCCGCGCAAGAGCAAGACTACCACCATTTCTCCGTGGCCGTCGGCGGGTCGGGCTACCGCACCTCCATCCTCGCGGGCACGCGCGAGATCCCCGTCGTCGTCGTCGCCGGTACGCCCTACGAGATGGGCTACCACTACGGAAGGCTCATGAAGGACGAAGTCCGGACCCTGTTGAACAACTTCCTCGACTACGTGGGCGAGGATCCAACCTTCAGCGACGCCAACCTCGATGCCGCCTGGGGCGCCGTTGGACCCCATACGGACCCGCGCTACCTTGAGGAGATGCAGGGACTCGCCGCCGGCGCCGAAATGGATCTGCTCTCCGTGCGACGCGTGCATTGCGTGCCGCTGCTCGACACCTACTCATGCAGCAGTGTCGCCGCCTGGGGGGCCGCCACCGCCAACGGACATCTCCTCCAGACGCGCGACCTCGACTGGGACCTCAGCGCACATGCGCATGACTTCCCCGCTGTCGTCATGTATATGCCCGACGATGGCATAGCCCACATCAACGTCAGCTTCGCCGGCCTCGCCGGCTCCCACACCGGTATGAACGCTGCCGGCATCACGCTCGCCCAGATGGGCGACTCGCCGGGGAGTGATAAACCTTACGACCTCGATGGCACGCACTTCATGCCGATCCTGCGCAATATCCTCTACGATGCCGACAACCTTACCGAAGCCGTCCAAATCCTCACCAACTCAAAGCGCATCAAGCGGTACCACTACGTCTTCGGCGACGGCAAATCAGAAGTTCGCGCGGTCAAAATCAAGGCACACGCCCCCGAGACCCCGCCCGACGACGTCATCGTCTGGACCGACAACGATCCCACCGATGAGTTCGCACCCGAGGTCGTTGAAGATGTCGTCTACAACGACGAAGGCCGCGGCGCCTATGGACTCGTCCAGGACGACTACGGTGCGCTCGACCCCCAGAAAATGCGCAATATCGCCAATTCCATACCCATACCCGGAGACAACGTCGTCAATGTCGTCTATGACGCCACCTCGCTCGAATTCTGGGTCGCGTACGCGAGCGGCCTGTCGCGCGCATATCTCCAACCCTACGCCTATGGCAGCATGACGGCGCTCGACGGCGACAGCGACGGGATCGGCGACCTCGATGAACGCGGCATCGACACCGACAACGATGGCGCGCCCAACTACCTCGACTCCGATTCCGACAACGACGGGATCGACGACGCTACCGAAACCGCTGATGACTCCGACAGCGACGGGCTCCCCAACTATCTCGATCCCGACTCTGACAACGACGGTATCCCCGACAGCGAAGAAGGAGCCGACGACCCCGACACCGACGGCCTGCCCAATTTCATCGACCTCGATTCCGACAACGATGGCGTCTCCGATGCGCTCGAAGACATCGCCGGAACAGACCCCTACAGCGACGCCGAAACACCTATTGTCCCCCTCGGCCCCGCTGCGGCACTCGGCGCAATCGGCCTGATCCTCTTGATCGCCCGAAAGCTCACGAAAAAGTAGCGCGCCGATTTGTATAGGCCCGATCGGTCTAATCGGTCTGATCGGTCTGATCGGTCCGATCATCGTGGCGCAGGCGTCCCGCCTGCATGTTTAGGCCGTTGCCACCCGCGGCGGCGCCTCGCTTACCGCATTTGCCGCCAGGTCGTACCGCAGCGTCTTCGCGCTTTTATACGCCTCGACGGCCATCGCCACGGCCACCATCGCCTGGTAGCCGGCCTCCTCGTTACACAGGCACCTTTGCCGCGTCTTGATGCACTCGAACCAATTCGCCAGATGCGACGGCCCCGGCTCGACCGCCACCGTCCGCTCGGCCACGCCGGCGATCCCCGGCTCGGGGATTACGCGCACCATTCCGTTCTCGATCTCGAGCGACGCCCGGTCGCCGCGGATCACCGCGGGCCGGCCCCGGCCGCCCGCCGCCGTATGCGCCAGCACAATCGAATGCCCCGCCGGGTACTCGGCGTTCATCACGAAACTGTCGGGCGTTTCGCGCCCGTCTTCCGCGTAAACGCCGCCCGCCGCCGAAACGCGGTCCGGGTATGAGTCGCCAAGCGCCAGCAGCAGTGGCACGATCCGCCCGTAGTAGACACTCGTCGCGATCCCGCCCGAGTAGTCCCAATAGGCGCGCCACCGGAAAAACCGCGCGGGCTCGAACGGTCGCCCCGGCGCCTCGCCCAGGAACGCCTCCCAATCCAGCGTTTTCGGCGTTGCCGCGGCCATGACGGGCACATCGAACGCGTCCGCGGCGCCGGGAACTATCGCCGCCTGCGCCCAACACACCGCACCCAACTCGCCTGACCGCACAATCTCCGTGGCCACGTGCCACTGCGCCTCGGCTGCCTCGTCGGCTCCGATCTGCACGACGCGCTCGGTCCGCGCCGCGCACGCCCTGAATTCCGCCGCCTGCTCGAGCGTCAGCGCCATCGGGGTTTCGCAATACACGTCCTTGCCCGCGTTCATCGCGGCAATCGCCATCGGCGCGTGCCAATGGTCGGGCGTGGCGATGATGACCGCTTCAAGGTTGTCGCGCGCGATCAGCCGCCGCCAGTCCCGCTCAACCCGCGCGCCCGTCATCTCGTGCGCACGCTTTCTCCGCGGCTCGAACACGTCGCACACTGCCGCCACGCCCACCGACGCGTACGCCGGGTCGCTTGTCAGGGCCGTCAGAAGCTCTGTCCCCCGCGCGCCGCAACCAATTATGCCCACGCGTAACGCCGCCGGACGCGGCCGGGCCGGCTCCCTCGTTGTGGCGCAACCCGCTGCCGCGGCCGCCGATACCGCCAGGAAATGCCGGCGCGAAATACGTCCTTTAATCCCCATGATGCTACTCCTTCGCCTTGATCTCGATGTCTTCAAACTCAATTGAACCGTGGTCGACGTTAAAGCGGATGCCCGCGCCCGCGCACGAAGCGCGCCGCGTGCTGACGAAATCCACTACCGTCTTCCCGTTTACCCACACCCGCATGTTCGGCCCATCCACGGCAATCCACATAGGATTCCAGCAACCATCCAACGCCCGCAACTCGAGTGCGCCCGCCTTCCCTGCAATCGAGCCCGTGAACGCCTCCGCGGCGTGGTTGTCGATCCGCACTTCAAACAGCGGCCGGCTCTTCTTGGAGGCAAAGACAACGCCTCCCCGCGAATCCGGAGACGGTTTGAAACGGAAGCGCAACTCGAAGGATTCAGGGAGTGCATCGCCGGCTTTGCCGTCCCATTGGCTCCAACCGGACCCGCCCGGCAGCGGCTTGATCCGAATGCCCCGAAACTCAATCCGTTGGCCGCAGTCCCAGATACCGATATACCCGGGCCGCGCCGGCGCGTCGCCACCCTCGACGCCGTTTACGGTCGTACGGACCCGGCCCTCGCTGCAAACAACCTCCGCCTCGTTCCACTCTCCCAGCGGCCTGTCCCCGAGCGTCGCCGCACTCAGCATCTGCACAACTCGTTGGGACGCCCCCCGGCCGCGCTTCTCAGCGCGCGTTGTGCGTGGAATGTCCCCTTTTTTGCTCCCATTGCCGGTCTGCTCGGGTGGCGCGCCTGTCGGCCCCGCCTCAGTGATCATCCTGAACCCGTACCGCAACACAAACTGCTCATACGACTCCGTCGAGACAAGCCATTCCCCGCCCCCTTCACCCGTGATCGCCAGAACCTCGCCCTGCGCCGAAAATGCGTCTTTGTTAGGCCCTGTGACCGTCCAGCCGTCCAAGTCGCTCCCATTGTACAGCGGGTAGAAACCTTCCGCCGCTTCCTCCGCCGCGAGCAGGCGCGGAATCCAGTCAGGCGCAGGCGGCGGCTGCCCTTCGGTGGCGAACAACAACGCCAGCGAAACCGCCAGCAACCCGCCCGGAAACGCCATCGCGGTTTCCTCCCTCAACAACGCCGGCCATACTACCGCCTCCGCCCAGTCTTTTCAAAAGAACCCCCCTTTACGTTTTGTAGGCGCCGGCTCTTGGCCGCGTTTTCCAACCCGCGCCGTCCAAACCACGCGCCCTGCCTCAAAGAAATGGCGCCGGTTTCCGCCGCTGAGGTATACTCGCCCGCGCCGGAATACGTGCTACACACCCGGCGTTGACCAGATGATCGTGCCTGGCGCGTCTATTAAGATTAAGATAAGAACAGGCAAAAAGGAGTATGTGATGCGGACACCGGCATTTTGGGTTGTCTTGGCCGCGTTGGCCATGGTTTCGGCATATAACATGCCTGCGGTGGCCCAAGCCCCTGCGCGTGGCTACTACGACTTTTTTGCCCAGCGAACCATCGGCGAACCCTGGGAAGCCCTGCTCGGCAAACCCGCGCCCAACGTAAAGCTCGAGGTGCTCGGCGGCGGAACCTTCGATCTCGCCTCGTTCAAAGGCAAAAAAATCGTCGTCATGGATTTCTGGGCCACCTGGTGCCCCCCATGCCGCATGCTCATGCCCGTCTTTGCCGAGATCGTAAAGGCGTATAAAGATAAGGATGTGGTCTTTTATGCCGTCAACCAGGCCGAACCCGTCGAGTACATCAAACGCTTTATCGAAACCAACAAGTTCGAGTTCAACGTAGCGTTAGACTCAAAACAGGAAGCCTCGGATGCGTACAAGGTCAACAACATCCCCCGCTTGGTGATTATCGGCAAAGACGGCACCGTCCAGTCTATCCACGCCGGGCTGGAAGGCACAACCGTCCCCGAGGCCCAAGATAAAGCCAGGAAAAGACTTACACAGGAACTGGACAAATTGCTCACCGGCCAAAAGCTGATCTTGCCAAAGCCTGCCGAACCCACGCAGGAAGCCAAAACAACCACGTCCGATAAGTCCTGAACGCCTCAATGTGCGACCCCGCCATTAAAGGATTCCCGCGTCGCCGCCGATAATGGGTTTTAGGGAATCGTCCCATTACGGGCGGCGCCGCCTTTTTTAAAAAGGCCCGCTCCGCCGGAGGAACATGGCGATGGCAAGCGGATTTTCGGTGGGCGGGCTGATCACGGGCCTGGATTCCAACACGATCATCACCCAATTGATGCAGATCGAGCGCCAACCCATCACCCGGATCGAAGGCAACAAAACAGCCCTCGAAAAACAAAAAGAAGCCATTAAAACGCTCCGCACCCAGTTGATGACGCTCCGTAACCGCGCCCAGGACTTCCGGTTAAACCTGGTTTTCGGCAAGTTCAAAGCGGCTACCAGCGAGGAAGATGTGATGGGCGTCGAGCTGTCCGGCGCCCCGGTTACGGGTTCCTACTCGATCCAGGTCATTCAACTGGCCAGCGCCACCGTTGCCCGCAGCAGTGCCATCATGGGCCAACCCATCGATGCCAACGTGTCCATTGACACCAGCGGCATTACGACCACCGTCAACGCCGGAACATTCTCCATAAACGGCGTCGGCTTCACCGTCGATCCCAGCACCCAATCGCTCTCCCAGATTCTCACCGAAATCACCAACAGCGCCGCTGGCGTCAACGCCACGTACGACCCCGTCACCGACCGCGTCACCCTCGAAAACAAAACCGCCGACGACACCAGCATCATCAACCTCGGCGCGACCGGCGACACCAGCAACTTCCTCACGGCCATCAATATCAAAAGCGCCAATCAATCCACCGGCGCCACCGGCGCTACCACAGTCACAAGCAGCGTTAACCTTGGCGCGGTCAACCCCGCGCTCCACCTCAATGAGGCCCGGTTCGCCAACGGCGCTGTCACGGCCGGCACCTTTTTGGTCAACGGCATCGAGATCACCGTCGACCCCGCCACCGACTCGCTGTCCGACGTCGTCCAGCGCATCACCGACTCCGACGCCGGCGTCTCCGCCAGCTACGACAGCGCCACCGACACCATCCAGCTCGTCTCGAAGTCGCTTGGAAGCCGCACCATCGCGCTTACCGCCGGCACCAGCAACTTCCTCGCCATTACCAACCTCGCCGCCGCCGTCCAGACCGTCGGAAACGATTCCCAGTTCTCAGTCAACGGCGGTCCCGTACAGACCCGAAACACCAACCAGGTCACCGACGCCATCGGCGGGGTCACACTCCGCCTGCTCAGCGCCGGCGCCACCACCGTCACCGTCTCGAGCGACGACGACTCGATTGTCGAAAGCGTCAAAACGTTTCTCGAGACGCTCAACGAGTCCGTCACACAGATTGAAGGCCTGGTGAAGACCGAAGGCGACCTCGAAAACGACGGCACTATTCAGGCCATCCAGATGTACATGCGCGAGATCATTTTCAGCCAGGTTTCCGGGATCAGCGGGTCCTACATGAGCCTGCTCGATGTCGGGATCTCGACCGGCTCGAGTTTCGACAGCACCGCCACGGCTAAATTCGAGCTCGACGAGGCCAAGTTCAAGGCGGCCCTCCTCGAAGACCGCGGCAACGTCAAAGACCTGTTCAATAACACGGGCGGCACCGGGATCGCCGACAGCCTGTATGCGTACCTCGACGAAACCACCCGTGTCAACGGATTTCTCAACAGCCGCTCCAAAAGCAACGGCAGCATCGATACCCAAATCCGAAACCTCAACGACCAGATTGACCGCCTCGAGGAACGCGTCGCCTCAAAAGAAACACGGCTCCGCAGGCAGTTCTCGCGCCTCGAGCAGATGTCCCTGACCTTCCAGGTCCAGGGCGCCTCAATCAGTTCCCTGAGCAGCATGTACAGCATGTTTTGATCCGCGCACAGCGTGCGATACAATAAGCCACAACCTAAGGAGTAGCGCTTGATGCCTGAAACCGCCTCGGGCCAATTGCCTTCAAACTCGACCGGACATATGGCCTACAAAAAGGTCGATGTCGAAACTGCGTCGCAGGGCAAGCTCATCGTCATGCTTTTCAACGGCGCCATCCAACGCGCCGAAGAAGCCAAACGCCAACTCCAAAAAGACCGGATTGACGGCGTCCACAACAACCTCGTCCGAGCGCAGGAAATCATCGCCGAATTGCGCAGCGCGCTCGACATGAACGGCGGCGGAGACATCGCCCGAAACCTCAATCGAATCTACGAATACTTGCAGCACCTCCTCGTCAAAGCCAATATCCAGAAAAAGGCCATTCCCATTGAAGAGTGCATCAACCTCATGACCATCATGCGCGACACCTGGCAGGACCTCTTCCTGAAAGTCAGCACCGAAACCCCGCCCACCGCCGCTCCCCCCAAAATCAACCCACACGGTTCCGCCTTCCTCAACCTCGAAGGCTGACGCAGACACCGGCTCTCCGCCGCGTTTCCCTATCTACTCTATAGGTCTTATACGTCCTATGGGTCCCGTAGGTCCCATTATTCTTCTAATCCCATCGCCTTTTTTGTTTCTTCGCAGCCCACAAGTCTTGTATGATTCAAGCGTAGTGGCTTTTTTTGCCGCCTTAAGCTTGGAGGTGTTTCATGAAGCACTCGACGATTTTCCTGCTATGCGCGATCCTTGTGAGCGTTCTGTTTGGCTGTGGCCAGCAGCAGGCCCAACAGCCCCCGCAACCCGCCCAACCCGCCGCGCCCGCCGTACAACCTTCGCAAACCGCCCCCGAGGGCGACGGCGATTCCGGCGACCGCCAGGCCGTCATCTACCGCGACACCTGGGGCGTCCCCCACATTTATGCCGAGGATATGCCCGCCGCCGCATACGCCATGGGTTATGCTCAGGCCGAAGACCGGCTCGAAGACATCTACAAAAACGTTCGAACCGCCGTCGGAACCATGGCCGAAGCGTTCGGGCCGGATCACGCCGAGCAGGACTACATCATGCACCTGGTGCGAAACGCCGAGATTTGCCAGGAATTCTGGACAAAAGCGCCCCCACACCTCCGCGAAATCGGCGACAACTTCATGAAAGGCGTGATGGCCTACGTTAATGAGCACCCGGAGAAAAAACCCGAATTCGCCACTGACCTCTACGGCTGGCAGTGCGCCGCGATTGGCCGCGCAATGATACTCCAATGGCCTCTCGGCACTATCATGGACGACCTCCACAACAAAGACAAAGCCCCCGCGTTCGGCTCGAACTCGTTTGCCGTCGCACCCGCCCGATCCGCCGACGGCTGCGCGATCCTCATGACCGACCCCCACCTCACCTGGGAAGGCATGGCCGTGTTCTACGAAGCCCGGATGCACGCGGGCGGCGAAGACCTCTGCGGGTATTGGCTGGTCGGCTCGCCGATCCCGGCGCTGGGCCACAACGCCCACGTCGCCTGGGCATGCACCACCGGCGGGCCCGACACCTCCGACGTTTACATGGTCAAGCTCAACCCGGAAAACCCGCTCCAGTACCAGTACGAAGGCGAATGGCGCGATTTCGAATTGAAACAGTTCACCATCAACATCAAGGGCGCAGAACCCCAGCAAAAACCCGCGCTCTACTCGCTGTATGGGCCGGTCGTCGAAGAGCCCAACTTCGAAAAAGGAATCGCCTACTGTGGCGCCACGCCCTACTTCGATCAGGCCGCCCTCTTCGAGCAGATGTACCTCATGTGCACCGCAGACAACTGCGACCAGTTCTACCAAGCCCTCGCTATGAACCAGTTCATGGAACAAAACATCACCTTTGCCGACGACTCCGGCAATATCCAGTACGTCCGAAGCGGCAGGACGCCCATCCGGCCCGACGGCTACGACTGGTCGGCGCCCGTACCCGGGGGCACCGATGCCTCCCGCTGGCACGGCATCCATGACATCGCCGACCTCGTCCAGATCAAAAACCCGCCACAGGGTTATTTCCAAAACTGCAACGTCAGCCCCGCCGTCATGATGCGCGACTCGCCGATGGCGCCCGACCAGTACCTACCCTATATCTACAACGTATCCTGGGACGACACATCGCCACGCGGTACACGCCTCCTCCAGTTGCTCGACGCAGACGACAAAATCACCAAGGAAGAGGCTATCGACTACATGATGAACGTTTACGACCTCCTTGCACAGCCCTGGCAGATGGCACTCGATAACGCCGTCTCGACCGTGGGCCGCGAACGAATGGCCGATCAGGACTTCGCCGAGGCCGTCAACGCCGTACTCCAGTGGGATGGCCAGTTCAAAGCCGACAGCACCGCCGCGCCGCTGGTCAAGTTCTGGCGGCTCAAATGCGAGAACAACATCGATACCGTGGCCATCGCCGAAAAAAAAGCCCTGCCTGAACCCGAAAAAGTCAAACTGCTCGACCTGTTTGCCCAAACCATCGCCGATCTCAAAACCAAGTACGGTAAATGGGACATCGCCTGGGGCGACATCAACGTCGTCGGCAGAAACGGCCGCTATTTTCCCTGCGACGGCGCCGATTTCGGCTCGGAAAAACTCAAAACACAGACCGAAACCGTCCGCGACGTCTCGGCCCGTGAAATCGAGGAAGGTTCCGGCAAGTACGTGGCGTTTAACGGATCGGGCACGATGCTCATCGCTTTCATGCACCCCGAAGGCGTCGATTCCTACACGGTGGTGGCCTGGGGCGAAAGCGGCGATCCCGATTCGCCACACAACACCGACCAGGCCGAAAAACTGTACGGCACCCGGCAGGTCAAGCCCACCTGGTTCAAAAAGGACGACCTGATGAAAAACGTCGAGTCGGAAAAGGTTTTGACGGTTCCGTGACGGAAGGTTCAAACGCATTGGAAATCCTGGCGGACGTCATCCGCCGCTATTATGACGTGGGCGACGTCGCGCTCCCTTATTATTTGCACAAGGCCCACCAGCATCGCCACCGAAAACTCGTCGTCGAAACCTCCGCCGGAAAGTTCCTGATCAAAACCTACAAGCGCGACCCCGTTATCCTCGACACACTCCGGTTTCAGCACCGCCTCTCGAGCCATCTCGACCAAAACGGAATACCCGTCGCCCGCATCAAAAGCGGAAAAGACGGCAAAAACATCGTCGAACTCGACACCTGGGCCCTCGAACTCCAGCAATTCGTTCAGGCCGAGCCCATGGAGGTGTCCGCGGAAACCCTGGCCATTTCTGCCGCCGCGCTCGGCAGGTTTCACCATATCTGCCACGAATTCCCGCGCCCCCAACGCGACACCCGAATGTGGCGGTTCAGCGAGGTGCCCCGCGCCGCGTTTGGAAAACTCTACGAGATCGCTAAACAACAGGGATCCGAGGCTGATGCCACTAAATGCTGCAACCAAATCGCCCTGTTCCTCCGAGACGCCGCTAACGAACTCAACTGGGAGGCCAGAAACAAGTTCGAAACCGGGCTCATTCACGGCGACTGGCACGGCGGTAACCTGCTGTTCCGCAACGGCGAACTCGCCGCCGTCGTCGACCTCGAATTCGCCGGCGACGGATGCTATCTCGAAGACATGTCCTACGCCATCTCAAACCTCTGCATTCGCACCACCGACAATCCCGCACGCCTCCTCAAACGCGTCAACATCCTGCTCGACAACTACCAGACATTCCGCGCCCTGTCCCACCACGAGCAGGTCGCGCTCCCCTATGCTGTCGGCGTCAAACACGTCACCACCGTCTCTTACCAGATTGTCCAATTCAAAAACGCTCAGCTCGCCGGCCTCTCCGCCATGGAATGGATGAGCCGCCTCGCCCAACAGTGCGCATGGCTCGCCACTCGAGCCCGCCACGCGAGATACGGAAAGTGAAGGAAAAGTGCAGGCGAGACGCCCGCACGCTTTATCGGTGGCGGCGGCGCGGTGGGGTCGCGCTCGTGCGCGACCGCTGTGCTTGCCACGGCGTAGCCGCATCAGCAGCGAAGCCGGGTGGTGCGGGCGGGCGTCCCGCCTGCACGTCCTTCATTTTCATCCTTCATCTTTCATGCTTCCCAATCCGAATCCCAGTCCGAAACCCAATGTTTACGTTTACGCCTCCGTGTGATATCCTCAGGAAGTGCGTGCCAATTTGCGCGCGCAGGCGCGCAGGAAGAGGAAACGTCCATGAAAAACAAGAAGAGCAAAAAGGTCTATTTGATTTCCAACGGCGACTACCGCGACAGCGCCGGGGTCGTGTGCTGGCCAAAACAGGAAGAAACCCTCAAGGCGGTCAAAGCCGCGTTCAAAAAACTCGGTCTCGATCCTGAAGTCGTCAACAAATACGACCCTAAGCGTAACCACGGGTTCCTCACCCGCCAATCCGAGGGCGCAGGGGTGTTCGCGAAACTCGATCCGGCCGCGCCGGTCGTGATCGTCCTCAGTTGCTGGGCGTACTCCCACCACGTCTGCGGACCCCTCCAGACGCACAAAGGCCCCATCCTGCTGGTGGCGAATTTTGACGGCACCTGGCCGGGTCTCGTGGCCCTGCTCAACCACGCCGGCACCCTCGAACGGCTCGGCGTCAAACACAGCCGGCTGTGGAGCGACAACTTCGTCGGCGACCGCGATTTCATGAAGAAACTGCGGATTTGGGTCGAAAAAGGCGAAGTCGGTCACGACGAATCCCACGTCGTCGACGCCGAAAAACTCAAGCTCGCACCCGGCGCCCTGATGTTCGGCAAAGATCTCGCCGCAGACATCATCCGCGAAAAACGCATCATGGGCCAGTTCGATCCCGGCTGCATGGGCATGATCAACGCCATCATCAACCCCGCAAAACTCGGCGCAATCGGCATGCCCGTCGAATACCTCAACCAGTCCGACCTGCTGGCCGAAATGGACCTCGTCAGCGACGACGAAGCCCAGGGGCATCTCAACTGGCTCATCAAGAAAGGCACGACGTTCGTGTGGGGCACCGACGGCAGAACCGATCTCGTCCACGAGCAGGTCATCTCGCAAATGAAAATGTACTCGGCCGCCTGCAGGACCTGCCAGCGGTTTGGCCTCAGTTCCGTCGGCATCCCGTACCAGATCGGGCTGATGCGCCAATGCCCCGCGTCCGACCTCGTCGAGGGAATGCTCAACAACCAGGACCGCCCCAAGGTCGTCGATCCGGATACCGGCAAAGTCATCGCAAAAGACAAGGCTATTCCGCATTTCAACGAAGGCGACATGGGCTCCGGCATCCCGCAGGTCCTCATGCACGACATCTACCAGCGCAAAGGCATGCCCACCGAAACCACCCTCCACGACGTCCGATGGGGCCGCGAGTACGACGGCAAGTTTGTCTGGGTATTCCTGATTTCGGGCGCCGCCCCGCCCGCCCATTTCGGCGGATGGAACAAGACCACCTGCTACCGGCAATCGCCCATGTATTTCCCCCTCGGCGGCGCGACCTGCTCCGGCGTGTCAAAACCCGGCACGATCACCTGGGCCCGGTTCTACGAACGGTTTGGCGAAATCGGAATGGACTGCGGCACCGGTGAAGTGATCGAACTGCCTGAAGCCGATCTCAACGATCGACTTGCAAAAACCAACGAGGAATGGCCTATCGCCAACGTACACATCCCCGGATACGACCGCGACCAACTCATGGCATCCCACATGTCAAACCACATCACCATCGGATACGGCGACATCCTCCAGGAGCTCGTCGCCACATGCCTACACCTCGGAATCCCCACTCGAGTCGCCGGCTCCGTTAAAGATAAACTTCTATAACACGTCGGGACGCCCCCTGGCCACGCGTGGCGCGTGGTAGGGGGTATCCCGCTTTTTCACCAATTTCTCCGCTCGCCCCCCTTTTTCTATACGTCCTATCAGTCCTATACGTCCTATAGGTCCTATTCCGGCCTGCCGGCCTCATTTCTTTGGAAACGCCGCGCCCGCAAACGAAACAATCCCCCCCACCGGGTCTTCCGCGTACCCGTAGTGAAGCAACTTCCCAGCGCCCGCCGTCCCGTCAACCGTTGACAAAGCCGCGTAAATGCACCCTGCCCCGCATACCTTCCGCGCGTTCCCGTCTTTCATCACCGACTGATAAAACCCCAGCGCATCCCCCTTGAGCGCAAACGCCAAGTCCTCCCGGTCCCGTGCCTCGACCAACCGCACAACCTTCTCGTCCACGTCCAGGTCGTCCCCAAACCGCCGGCCCACATGCGCCAGATCCGCCCCCGCAACCACCAGCACGTCCCCGCCCCGCGCCTCGGCCCGGCAAGCCGCCAGAAAATCCGTAACACCCGCTACGGCACCCGGATCGGCAGATCCGACCGGATCTGCAGGCACCGCCTCAACTCCCAGCGGCCCGCTGGAGAGCGGGCCGCACAAGAGCGGGCCGCACAAGATGGGTACAATACGCACCTCATCCAGCCGGTTCCCGAACAGATGGGCCAGCAAAACCGCTTGGAACTCGATTGAATGTTCCGTTTTATGCGCGATTTCCGACTCAAATGGGTCCCAAAGGCAAACCTTGGCCAGCCGCTCCACCACGTCCACCGCCGTCCGAACCGTCCCCAGAGGAGTGGCAAAATGTTTCCGCGTCAACACAAAAGGCGCTTCAGCCCCCGCGTGCGCCACCCCAAACAAAAACACGAGCCGCGGCGTTTGCCCTGTGGCCGGTGTGTACTGCCCCGCGTGTGTGTATGCGGCGGCATACGCCGCCGCGCCGCGACTAAAATCGATGTGCGGTGCAAGCAGGAAACGAACCGGTCCAATATGCCCACTTTGCGCCTGGCCCGGCGTACGCAGCAAATGCCCCAAAAAATCCCGCAACTCGGCCGGCTCGTCCGGGTACGATTTCCCGGCAAGCCACGCAGGACGCGTATCCAGCGCCGCAAACGCCCGCCGCGCCTCCGTCCTCAGTGCAAAAAAAGTCTCTGAATGGAGAAAGCCCGTCTTATCCAGGAAATCGACCACCTTGTGGATAGTTTCGTCGGTTATGTGAGCCCCAAACTCCTCGGCGAACGCCTTGCTTATGTCAGCCACCGACGTCGTTCCGTCCAGGCAAGCCGCAACGAAAAAAGCGGGACCGCTCAACGAAACTTCCCCCTCCACATAGCCCTCTGGGTCGCTCAGGCAAATAAACGTCTCCCCGTTCTCTTCAACGGGTGCTGCATCCAGGTTTCTAAGCGCCGGCAATATCATCTCATGCGCAACTATACCCGCTCATCCCCCAACAGAGCAATCTGAGACCTGAGATCAGCAGTTTTCTTATGAATAATCCGGCGGAAAATGCGTCTGGATCTCCGGTTGTGATACTATCATAAACGATAGTAACTCCACGCCATGCGGCGGGGATGGGAGGATAATGAGATGAAGTCTATCTCGATGTTAGCTCTGGCTGTGATAGCCCTTACTCTTGCCGGGTGTGCGACCATGACGCCCACTCAGGGCGGCGCACTTACCGGCGGCGCCATCGGCGCCGGCACCGGCGCGCTCATCGGAAGCACTAGCGGCCACGCCGGCGAAGGCGCCCTCATCGGCGCCGGCGTCGGCGCCCTTAGTGGCGCGCTCATCGGCGACAGCATCGACGAAAGCCGGACCGTTCGCCAGCAAAACCAGGTCGTCGTCCAGGAACCGCCCATCGTAAAACGCGTCGAGCGCATCGAGCGCGTCGAGTACGGCCACTACGAGACCAGAATCGTCAGGACCCCCTCGGGTGAAACCTACGAAGAGCGCGTCTGGATCCCCGAACGGTAACCCACCGGGTTCCCCTATACTCAGCCAGCGGCAGTGGCGAAAGGCCGGCCTCGGCGCCATCGCCGCCTGCGCCCTGCTCGCCTGGGTGGGCGCCAAGGCCCATTTCTTCCTCGACTCCCCTATCCTCTGTATCCTCTACTGGGGCGTTTTCGTCGTGCTGATGGCCCTGACATTTTTCATTGTCTGGCTCGACATCCGATATATTCGCCTCCAATATGCGCTCGAAAGAAGAAACGTCTTCCGCGAAACACTCGGTGACGAAGAGTTCCGTAAAGCGCTCCTCAAAACACAGGAAAAAGCCCCAAAACAAAACGATATACACTGACTTTTCTCGTCTACTGAGTCTAATACGTCCCCT
>DATKVG010000095.1:0-7232 GCA_035530195.1 Bathyarchaeia archaeon
TCCAGTCGGGCTACGCCCTCCTTCCGTCGCAGCAACTGGGAAGAAACCCAAGCCTGCCCACAACCACCCCTGGAAGCGCCCGTTTAAACCGGACACTTCTACTTTGCAGGAAACCGGACATTTCTAATTTGCGTTGACAGATCCCGCAGGCCGCGGCCGAGAAAGCCGCCCACAACAAGTTGTTTTTTGAAATCGAGAATTGCCTCCGCCGAAATCTGACAGAAGCTGCCGGTATGGAGCGGTACAGCGGGCTTGTGCAAGATCCGCAAGGCCAGCCGATAGCCGGGGTTTTTGTCGACTTGAGTTTCTCGCGCATGTCGTGGGGTACCGAACCACGCACGGCGGTGACAGACGCGCAAGGCCGGTGGAGCCGGCTACTGCCCGTGGGGTTGGCCGAAATCACCCCCAAGTTCGTGCACGAAAACTACGTCAACACATACTATGATCGAGGCAATGTTATGCCCAACCTCGAATCGATGCGGGACGGCACCGCGGTAGTGACGCTGCGCCCCGGGGTGCGTGTCACCGGCGTGGTGCGCGATGAGGCCGGAAACCCCGTGCCGGATGCCCTTGTGTACTACTCCCTCGGCTCCTGGACGCCCAGCGGGTACGGACCCACCGCCGATTGGCCTATCGAAGACATGACCAGCATGCGGACGGGCGGTGATGGGTCGTTTGCCCTTGGGTGCATTCCACCGGGTGAACAGAAGCTGAACGTGCGCAAGCTGGGTTTCGCGGCAATCGAAGTCCCGATTGAAGCCGCGGCCGGGATGGCGCCGTTGAATGTTGTGCTCGAGACCGGCGGGACGATCCGCGGTCGGGTCGCGAACCAGGACGGCGAACCGGTCCCGGGCGCGGGTCTCTATTCGATGGATGCGAACCTGATGGGAAAAACAGATGACCAAGGCAACTTTGTCGTAGAGCACGTGCCGCGCGGCAAGGCCATTTCACTCAGCTTTTCCGCGAAGGGATACTACAACTCGACGATGCAGGAAGTGGTTGCCCGTGCGGAGCCTTACGAACTCATCCTGTACAGGCCGCTCGTGTTCAGCGGCCGGGTGATCGACGGCACGACGGGGCGGCCCGTCACCGAGTTTGAGGTAAGCCCGTGCTGGCAAGCTCCACAAAGAGACAAGCCGAGCTGGATCGACACCTCGAATCCAGACGATGTCTCCTCACCCGACGGCCAGTTCTCGAAAGAGTTCGATCGAGTGGGTGTCCATTTCCCGGACACTACGTTGTTTGGAGTCCGGATCGTGGCCAAAGGCTACTATGTCGGCCTCAGCCCGATGGTCCGATTGGGCGACAAGATGGAGCCGTCCACGATCAGGCTGGAACCAGGCGAATCGGTTTCGGGCGTGGTCGTGCAACCCGACGGCCGGCCGGCGTCTGGCGCGCAGGTAGTTTGCACGGAAGCCGGCAGGCGGCTTTTCGTCCGGCGCGGCCAGATTGATCTCCAGATGATGGAAGACGGCATGCGGTACCAGAAAACCGGCGCCGATGGCACGTTTGACCTGCCGGGCAGCCCCGAGCCGATGGGCTTGCTGGCGCTTCACGCCACCGGCTACGCGTTATTCTCACCGGGTCAGCATGTCAGCGGCGGCACGGTTACACTGACGCCGTGGGCGAGTATCTCCGGCACGGTGTATCGCGGCGGCGCACCGCAAGCCGGCGTCGACATCTCGTTCATGCTCGAAGAGGCAACACAGAACGACCCAATCCGGTGGTTGCAGCAGCCTTCCGGGCGTGACGGCAGGTTCGTGTTCAGCAATGTTCCGGCGCTGCCGCTCGAGATCGGCCGCGGCCTGTGGACGACCGGCCGGCCTGAAATATCCCACGGCGTCCACGTCCATCCGTCTCCGGGCGAGCAGGTTGTTGTGGAAATCAGCTCCGGCGGCTGTACGGTCGCCGGTCGACTCGAGTTCGATCTCCCGGAGAGTTTGGTGGAAACCTTTGATAACTGGAGATTGTTGAGCGTTGTGGCGGCACCGCATGAAGAACCGACAACCTCCTATGTGGCCGACGTCGAGGCCGCCGGCGAGTTCCACATTTATGACGTCCCGCCGGGCGCGTACGACCTGACCGCCGGCCTCTACGCGCCGCCGCCGGAAGGCCAGCGCGGCGAGTGGACGCTCGTCGCCGGCGGCGAAGTGGTGTTCGAAGTGCCGGCAACGGCCGCCAGCAATGAACTTTTGGACCTGGGGACGATCGCGTTAGCGCCAAAGGAATGAAAACGGGGCACGGCCGCAACGGGAATCAGACGCAATACATGAGACAGTACTCTCTCACCTATCCCGAAATGCCGGCCTATTTGGAGTGCGGCAGCTTGCTGCCGCTTTCTACTGAACGCTTGCCATCCAAAGCGGCAGCAAGCTGCCGCGCTCCAAATAGCTTATCGTTAGCAACATGTCTATCATTACAGGCACGGGAGGCACCTTAATGAAGACTATTCTTACTTTGGCCACATGCACGCTCGTTTTCTCGCTGCAAAGCGCGTTGAGCGAGCCGATCAACATCGGCTCGCGGCTGGAACTGCTGGTTGACGATTACCTCATCGACCACATGAACGGCGATGTGGAACTTTTGCTGCATCACCTGATCCCGCGCGAGATCGTCATGGTGCACGACGCACCGTGGGAAGGCAGCGGCTGCGGCTATCACACTGTTTTCAAAGACGGCGATCTCTACCGGATGTACTACCACGCTTGGCACCTCGACCCGCAGCCCGGCAAGCTCAACATCCCGCACGACCCGTGGGGCGCATACGCCGAGAGCACGGACGGCATCCATTGGGTGAAACCGGAACTGGGCCTGTTCGAGTACGAAGGCTCGAAGGCCAACAACATCGTCTGGATGGGCCGGGGCGGCCACGATTTCTCGCCCTTCAAAGATACAAATCCCGATTGCCCGGCCGACGCCCAGTACAAAACCATCGCGTCCGCCGTCACCGAACCGCGGGGCGTGCTCGCGTTCAAATCGGCCGACGCGATCCATTGGAGCCTCATGCAGGACCTGCCCGTCATGACCAAGGGCGCGTTTGACACGCAGAACATCGCGTTCTGGGACCCCACCCTCGGCGCATACCGCGCGTACATCCGGGATTTCCACGACGGCATCCGCGACATCCGGACCGCCACCTCCACCGATTTCATAAACTGGACCGAACCCGTCATGATCCAGTTTCCCGGGCGGCGGGACGTGCCGCTCTACACCAACCAGGTCAAACCGTACGACCGCGCGCCCCACATCCTGATCGGGTTCCCGTCGCGGTACACCGAGCGGGGGTGGTCGCCGTCGATGGAGGCGCTGCCTGAACCCGAGCACCGCAAGCTGCGATCGAGCAGTTCCGACCGGTACGGGATGGCCATCACCGACGCCCTGCTGATGACAAGCCGGGACGGCGTCACGTTTAGCCGCTGGGACGAGGCGTTCCTCCGCCCCGGCCTCCGCACTAAAAACAATTGGTCCTACGGCGACAACTACATCGCGTGGCACGCCGTCGAAACCGCATCGAGCATCGAAGACGCGCCGCCCGAACTCTCGCTCTACGCCACCGAAAGCTACTGGACCGGCAACAGCAGCCTGCTGCGGCGGTTCACACTGCGGATGGACGGGTTTGTGTCGGCTCACTCAAACGGCAACGGCGGCGAACTCGTCACGAAACCCTTGACCTTCCAGGGCAAAGATCTGATACTCAACTTTTCCACGTCCGCCGCGGGCGTGATCCGCATCGAAATTCAGGATGAAACCGGCGCGCCCATTGAAGGTTTCGCCTTGGCCGACGCGCCGGAAATTTTCGGCGATGCGCTCGATCGCGTTGCGCCGTGGAAAAACGGCAAAGACCTGGCGAGCCTCGGGGGCCGGCCCGTCCGGCTGCGCTTCGTCATGCAGGATGCGGATTTGTACGCGTTTCAGTTCAAAGCGAAAAACGGGGACTGACTCGCCTTTTTCGGCAGTTTGAAAAAAGCGTGTCTGTCCCCGCGTTTCGCGGCCTTGCATGATGTTTTTGTGGTGCGGCCGTCTCGGCTGCACATTCGTGGAAGCGGCGTTCCGCCGTTTCATTTGGGCGGTATGGGTTTGATGCGGCGAGGGCGTCGCGACTACAGAAGGAGGAAACGGGAACATGCGAATCTCCATGCTTAACATTTGCATTGCCGTTGCGATGGCCGCGTTGAGTGCGATGGCGGCCGCTGACGAGCCTTATCATGTCGTGGTCGCGCCCGTAGGTCCCGCCAACCCGCGCAACAGCGAGGCCGCCATCATACCCATCAAGGACAGCGCGCTGCTGCTGGGCTGGACGGAATTCTACGCGGGCAACGGCGCCGATCACGGGCCCGCGCGGATTTCCGGCAAGATCTCGAAAGACGGCGGTAAAACGTGGGGCGACAAACTCACCCTCGTAGAAAACGACGGCGGCTGCAACGTGATGGAGGTGAATTTCCTGCGGTTGAAAGACAACCGGATCGCCCTGTTCTACTGCCAGAAAAACACCGAGAGCACCGATTGCCGCGTCATGATGCGCACCAGCAACGACGAGGGCGCTACGTGGTCACCTGCCAAACAACTCAGCCCCGACAACAAGTACACCGGCCTAACCAATGGCCGCGGAATCCGGCTCAAATCCGGCCGCATCCTGCTCGAAGCCTGGGAAGGGGGCGACTCGTATTGCTACCTCTCCGACGACGAGGGGGAAACCTGGCGCGAGTCGCAGCGCGTTAAACCCGGCAACGGCTGCTGGGAACCGGCGTGCATCGAGATCAATTGTGGTGCGGGCGTCTCGCCTGCAGAAGGTAGCGCGGGCGTCTCGCCTGCAGAAAAGAAAAACTGCGTGGTGATGCTGATGCGCACGCAACTCGGCGGCCAGTACAAGAGCATCTCGACGGACGGCGGCGAAACGTGGACCACGCCCGCCGCCACCCCTCTCGAAGGCACCGCGGCCCCGGTGTCGATCAGCCGGATTCCAACGACCGGCGACCTGCTGGCGATCTGGAACCACAACCCGGGCGCCTCGAGCCGCAACCCGCTTACCGCCGCCATCTCGAAAGACAAAGGCGAGACCTGGCAGCAGTTCCGCAACATCGAAGATAAGGAAGGCGACGCGTGGGCGTATCCCGCCGTGACGTGGGTAGGCGATCAGGCGCTGCTGACCTACTTCAACTACACCGGCGGGCTTTCGCTCCAACTGAAAATCCTCCCGGCCCAATGGTTCTATGAGACGAAGTGAAGGAATGTGGAAGCGGCGTCCTTGTGGTGCGGCCGTCTCGGCTGCACGTTCGTGGAAGCGGCGTCCCCGCCGCTTCAATTCGGCAACACTGGCATGACACAACAGTCGGTGGGGTCGCGCTCCTGCGCGACCGCTTCTTGTAGCGCAGGCGTCTCGCCTGCCCCCCATGAAAGGAGACGACAATGACAATCACACGGCGGGAAGCAATTCAAGCCGCCGCACTGTCCGCGTGCGCGCTGGGCATCTCCACAACGGCTGCAGCCGCCGCTGAGAAACAAGCCATGCCGCCGCTCGACTACGGCCTTTCGTTTCTGTGCTGCACGGCCAAGTTCAACTCCGTCCGGTTTTGGGTCGAGAGCCGCACACGCATTATCGACGACAACAACGGCTCGTTAGTTGATTTCCACCAGTGCGCGTCGTGCAAAAGCGAAAACACGTTTGGCAAAAAAGACCTGTTCTACGCCGACAACTACGATTTCCTCCCCATTTGGGGCGGCGGCAAATGGCTCATTTTCCGCCGCACCCTCGGCTTGAACAAAAGCTACCGAAAAGTGAGTGGACCCGAGGAGGTCTGGGGCGTGCCTGAATTAAACCTGCGCGAAGCGCCTAAGGCCGTTGTGATCGACACGTGGGAAGCCATCCGCGACGCCACCGCCGCCGCTATCCCCATTGTAAGTCAAACCGAAATCGCCAACCCCGAGACACGCCTCCGCGCCATCATCGAGTGCCCCGTCAAAACCATCAACATCAGCCATGAAAAAAAGATGTTCCAGGTCGACACCGGACCCATCGGCTTTCCCGACCTCTCGCGGCGGACCGACCCGCTTATCGACTGTCTCCGCCTCGCGTTTGTGGCGTTTAACGCGCCGGGTTTCGCCGATTTCATCGCCGAGCAAGAAGCCCAAGTCCCGTGCGACGGCGGCGGCGCCGCGGAAGTCTATCACTACACAAAACCGTTCAGCCTCCCCACAAAAAACCGCCTACTGGCGCTGAGAAAAACCTGAAGGTCGGAAGAACGGAATCAGCGCGAGCCGTTTTGAGGGATCGAAGAAGTGGTGGAGGTTTCCATTTTGGATTTCCTTCTAAATTCAGGGACTTCCATTCCTAATATGGGGGCGGCTGTTATCCGCCCCCGCCCCCTCTGGGGTAGGGTAGGCACATTTTCAGAGTCTTTTGCCTCATGAGCGACTCGCCAGACATCGCAAAAAGATCACGAGTTTTTACCCCCACAGGTCATAAGGAAGCACCCCATGGATGCGATTCTGCGATTGGGCGAAGAGCGTCGTGCTCTCGACTCGCGAGACCCCTGCTGTGCAGACTCCGTCAGGTCATAGCGTTTGCACAGGAGGCGCTGCATCAGCGCCCGCTCCATGCGGCTTACCTTCAACAGGTTGCGTGTCGCACTGCTGGCCAGCGTTCAAAGAGGGCTTGGCTGCCTTTGCGAGTGCGCGCTTTACAGCGGCCCTGGCCTGAACGGCGCTGTCGCAATCGATAACCTCGCGCTTAAGGACTTCTGTCCGCAGGACGTGCTCAATCTCCTTATTATCAATGTGAATTCCAGGCGCGATTCTCTTTAGCTCGCGTGGGAGGGCCGTCATGCAGGCTTCGGACAACAGAAGTGCGCCGATGACGAAGCGGTTGATTGCTTGTCTGTGGTGATGAAATTCCTCAATGGCGGCGCGTGAAATGCCTTTTTTACAGAGCAGGAAAAGCTTCCGCTGGTCTTCCTCTTTTCTCGCGCTCATTTCCAGAAGGTTGAACTCCGTTACCTTCTCCCCGAATCGCCGGATAAGAGCCGTTTTTTGTGAGCGGAGGGGAGGGGTTGGGTGCGAGTCGGCGTTTTGTGGGGCGTGAGAAACAATAAAGCGGACATCTGAAATGACAAGAGGTGTGTTTTCTTGTTCCGTGAAGCGTCCGGGGAGGCCCTTACCGGTAAGAAAGCCTAGTTCAGGCGTCGATGGAGTGGTTGGAGACGTTCAGGGATCTACGTAACGAGGGGCTTGAGTAT
>DATKVG010000096.1:0-6237 GCA_035530195.1 Bathyarchaeia archaeon
ATACTCAAGCCCCTCGTTACGTAGATCCCTGAACGTCTCCAACCACTCCATCGACGCCTGAACTAGGCTTTCTTACCGGTAAGGGCCTCCCCGGACGCTTCACGGAACAAGAAAACACACCTCTTGTCATTTCAGATGTCCCCTTTATTGTTTCTCACGCCCCACAAAACGCCGACTCGCACCCAACCCCCTCCGCTCACAAAAAACGGCTCTTATCCGGCGATTCGGGACGGGGAGCGGGAAGGAAAATCGGGTGGACATTGTGGACACTGTACTACTAACCTTCAATTTCTTGTTGCGCCGCGCAAGACTTTGCGTCCGTCTGGGACGCCTCCCGGCAGTTGTGGGAGGTGTCCCCTTTTTTCTTAAATTCCAGACTAGCCAACAAAAATGGGACACCCCCCACAACTGGGGGGCGTCCCAGACGGGCTGTTCCCATGGATTTGGCTGCGGCTTTGGCCGCGCTATGGACATTGTGGTCCTGCAGGCGAGACGCCCGCACCACAATTGAGCACATGGGGCGCGAATGTTATTTTACCGGTTCGACTTCTTCGACGGGTACCCGGGGGGTTGTCCAAACGGTGAGGTTGGTGAGGTCGCGTTTGCTGCGGAAGAGGATGGCGGCGAACAAGTAGGACACGGCAAACATGATCGTGTTCCCAACCAGCGTGGTGTAGTAGGTGTCGATCGGACGCGCCAGCCAGTTTGCCGCACCTTCCGAGAATCCGACCGAAACGAACATGCCGGCCGAGATCCACTTGAACTCGACGCCCATCATGTACAGCGTGAACAGCACCGTGCAGACGATGCCGACGGCGACGGCGCGTCCATCGCCCCGGCGCGTGAGGAACCCGAGCAGGTAAAGCCCGAGCAGGCCTGCCGCCAGAAGTGATCCAATTTTGGTCGCAGTATCCTGCAGCGTCTTGTCCTGCGCGCTCATGAGAAGGGCCGCGCCGGCCAGCATGAAAACGGCGGACGTGACGGAAACGAGTTTTGCGGCAACTACGTAGTGCCTGTCGGAGCGTCTGATGGCGATGTGGCGTTTGTAGATGTCCACAACGGAGACCGCGCTGACGCAGTTGATGCTCGAGGAAATCGAAGACATCGCCGCCGCCAGAACCCCTGCGATGACGAGACCGGACAGCCCGGCCGGCAGCCGTTTGATAACGAAGAATGGCAGGATCCCGTCGGCTTTTGCGCCGTTTGCGCCGGTGAGCATGTCCATGGCTTCGGGCGCGGGGTTAAGTTTGAAGTACACGTAGAGGGCCGTTCCCAGGAGCATGAAGAAACCCCATGTGGGCACGCTGCACGCGCAGCAAACCCAGATGGCTTTTGTGGCCTCTTTGGGGTTTTTGGTTGCGACGTATTTCTGGATGACGTTCTGGTTGCTGCTGTATTCGGTGAGCCAGTTCGAAAGGCCCAGAAGCAGCATCATCAGGACCGTTTTGTTTGTGAGGCTGAATCCGAGCGGCGCGCGTTCGAGCCGATTGCTCTGCATATTGAGGTCGCCCAGCATGAATTTGCCGTCCGCCCAGGCCTCGGAGATGATGCGGCCCAGGCCGCCGTCAATGCTGAACATGATAACGAAGAAGCAAAGCAGGCCGCCGCCCCACAGCAGGAATGACTGGATAAAATCGGTCCAGATGACCGCCTCGATGCCGCCCGTGACGGTGTAGAACGCGGTCACGACGCCCCCGATCAGGATGCAGACGTAGGGGTTGAATCCCGTCATCTCGTACACCAGCAGCGACACCAGGTACAGCACCATGCTCTGACGGAACAACTGGCCTACGAGGAACGCCGCGGCCGCGTACACGCGGATCCGCGGCCCAAACCGACCTTCGAGGTACTCGAACGCCGACGTGATGTGCGCCCGCCGGAAGTAGGGAAGGAAAACCAGCGAGGCAATGAAAATGCCGACGGGCAGCATGAGGCACGGAAGAAACCGGAGGTAAGCGGTTTTGTAGGCGTCGGCCGGATAAGCCACGAACGTGATCGAGCTTATCGAGGTGGCGAACATCGTGATGCCGATCAGCCAGCCGCCGAACGAGCGGTTGCCCAAGAAATAGCCTTCGGTAGTCCGGCTTCTGCGCGAGCAGATGGGCCCTATAGAAGCCATGCCAATGAAATAGATGACAAGCACCACGATATCGAGTATCTGCATTTGAACCTCCTCTTACCAAAGTCTGCTCAAGCTAGCATGGATAAGGTTTACGATCAAGCTTAAAGTACAGGGGGCCGGATTGAATGCGAGCGGCGTTGCCATTTTGGCCGCTGTTGGGCTATTGTTGTGCGGCCAAGCACGCAGATGAACAAGGGTGGGGCGCCCGTCCCACGTTGGGGAGGTTTGCAGATGGGGACCGGTTTGCTCGTTACGGCCGATTGGGCCGTGATCGGGGTCTATTTCGTTATCGTGTTCGCCGTGGCCGCGTGGAGTGCGCGGCAGGAGAAAACGCGGTCGAGCCCCGCGGGCTATTTCCTCGCGGGCCGGAACGTGGGCTGGTTCGTGATCGGGGCGTCCATGTTCGCCTCGAACATCGGCTCGGAGCACCTGGTCGGCCTTGCCGGCACGGGCGCGGCCAGCGGCGTTGCGGTGGGCCAGTTCGAGGTGCAGGCGTCGATCATGATCCTGATCCTGGCGTGGGTGTTCATCCCGTTCTACCTCAAGAGCGGCGTGTATACGATGCCCGAGTTCATGGAAAAACGGTATGGCCCCGCGGCCCGATGGTACCTGGCGGTGGTGTCGATCATCGGCTATGTGCTGACGAAGATTTCCGTGACGATCTTTGCGGGCGCGATCGTCTTTGAGACCCTCATGGGCGTGCCGTTCTGGACCGGCGCCCTGATCGTGGTTATCGCAACCGGCATTTACACGATTTTCGGCGGGATGCGCGCGGTCTTGTACACCGACATGTTCCAGATGTTCGTGCTGATCGGGGGTTCTGTGGCGGTTACGGTGATGGGCCTCGGCGCAATCGGCGGTTGGCAAAATCTGCGCGACGTAGCGGGCGCGGGTTTCTTCAGCATGTGGCAGCCCATGACGGATCCGAACTTTCCGTGGACGGGCATCCTGTTTGGCGCGCCGATCCTGGGCATCTGGTATTGGTGCACGGACCAGTTTATCGTCCAGCGCGTGTTGAGCGCCCCGGATGTGGCGCAGGCGCGCGGCGGGGCCATTTTTGCCGGGTTGTTGAAGCAGTTGCCGCTGTTCCTTTTCGTGATCCCCGGCGTGATCGCGTACGGGCTGGTGCAGACCGGCCGGCTCCAACTCGAGAAGCCCGACCAGGCACTGCCGGCGCTAATCGGCGCGCTGCTGCCGATGGGCATACGCGGCCTGGTGGTGGGCGGCCTGCTTGCGGCGCTGATGAGTTCGCTCTCGTCGGTGTTCAACTCGTGCTCGACCCTGGTCACGTGGGACATCTACCGCAAGCTGCACCCCGCCGCGTCGGAACGGCACCTCGTCTGGGTTGGGCAGATTTCGACGGCCGCGCTGGTGGCGTTGGGCCTGCTCTGGATTCCGCTGATGAAACTGATTTCAGGGCAGATCTACCAATACCTCCAGAGCGTGCAGGCCTATATCAGCCCGCCGATCACCGCTGTATTCCTGCTCGGCGTGTTCTGGAAGCGCATCAACGCGCAGGGGGCCATAACAACCCTGGTGACCGGCTTTTTGCTGGGGATGTTTCGGCTGGTCGCGGAACTGTTCAAGGCGCGGCTCGCGCCGGACGGCTGGCTCTACAATTACGCAAACGTCAATTTCCTCCATTTCTCGATCGGCCTGTTCCTGATATGTTGCGCAACGCTCGTGCTGGTGAGCCTGGCGACGCCCCGCCAGCCGTTGGGCCAATTGCACAACCTCACGTTTCAGACGGTGGGCGCCGGCGCGATCGTGAGGGAAAAAGCGCGGGTGCGCATTCTGCACGTCGCCCTTTCGCTGGCAATTCTGGCCATCATCGGCGCGGTCTGGGTTTATTTCAGCGGATTGTCATTCTGACGCGGTTTTCTTAATCCAGAGACGGCCGCGCGCGGGCAGGTTAATCTGAATGCCCTGCTCTTCGACGATGATGGGCTCGCCGGTCAGTGCGTTTTCGAGCCGGGGCGAAGTGGCAAAATGCATTGCGGCTTCAACCGATCGGCCGTTGTAGTTCTGAAGCAGCCAGCCTGCCTGCCCCAACTGCTGGCACGTCACCCGCGCCGGGCCGCGCAATTGCCAATCGCACTCGCGCATCAGTTCCGCCCTGACGCAATCGGCCCACTCCCTGGGTAAATGCATCAGCCCGAGCGGGCGCGGCGAAAGCAGCACCTCGCCAACAGCGTCGAAATCGGCCTGAGAGAACGTGCGGGTGTTCAACACGGAAACGCGACCGCCGTTCACTGCGTTGGAGGTAAGGAACGGCACGTTGCGGCCGCCCACGGGCGCTTCGCGCAGCACCTCGGCGCCGGCAACTTTGAGATCGGCGGCGAGATCGAGACCGTTTTTAACCGGTACCTGTTCCAACCCCACGAGGACCGTCTCCGCCTTCAGCGGCTGCAACACCACGGGCCCCGCGAGGCCCGCCAGCTTGGCGATGCCGCCGGGGTCGGGCGATTTCGCGATGAAACCCGGCGTCATGATGAGGTGCCGGCCCGCCTTCAGCGCGGCTTCGACTTTTGGCATGATCGCCCGGTCGGCCGCGGCCTGTGCCGGCAGGAAAATTGTGGGGGCGTCGGCCGGGAACACCGGCGAGGGAACAAGCGACACGCCGAGCATGCCGATAAAGTCCATAAGGTAGAGATCACCGCCCGCGTCGCTGTTCGCCGGCTTGTATGCGACCGTGCCGACGACCGGGTTGTCGCGGACGACGGCGGCCAAATCCGCGAGCGCATTGAAATCTTGTTTGAGCCGCGCGTGATCCGGATGGCCTTCAAGGATGTCGCCAAGGTGGAAGAAGATGAGTTCGGGCGCGCCGGCCGCGACGGACTGCCAGGCCTGGTCGATGAAGTCATAATCCGAGCAATCGCCATGGTCGAACCATGCCCCGCCGATCTTGCCGCCGGACAACGCGGCGATCCAGCGGTAGTTTACGAACCCTTCGTAGGGCTGGACGAACCCGTAGCGTTGCGTATTGGCGCCACGCGTCTCCGTGCCGACGCGGACGCCGTCGAACATTTCGGGTTCGCGCGCGACGTCGTAGCCGTAGACGTGAAACAGGTCGTACCACTGCGGGTACTTGATGATCATGTGGATTGAAGGGTTGACCTCTCGCGCGGGCTTGAGGAAGACGTCGCGCGCGACCTGCACCATCAGGTCGCGGCGGTATTGCGACCAGGTGCGGTCGCCGCGGGCATCGTTCGAGATCTCGCTCGTGTCGCCCGTGCAGAGGAAGTCGTCGATGATGAACGTGTCGAACAGCGGCGCCGACGCGCGGACCACCTGTTCGAGTGCCCGGCGCGTCTCGGGCGCCTGAAAGTTGAACCACTGGAGGCCTTCGTTTGCGGCAACGCCGAAACCTTTCCCCGGCGTGGTGGCAATCCCCCCGGCGACGCAAACGCCATTGCCGCAGAAAAAATCCCGGACGGCCATCAGTTTTTCGGGGGCCACGACCAACCCGGAACGATACACCTCCATGTAGATTTTGGTTATCCCCAACCGGCTCATCGCGGCGAGCGTGTCGTCGCGGGCGCGCTGGCTGTCGGCCATTTTTCCGACCGACCCCGCGGTGGCGTAGACGCTCAGGCGGAGGTCACCTGCCCGTTGCCGGGCAAGGTCGAGGAGGGGGTACCGTTCGGATGCGGCAGCGAGCGTTGTCAGGGCGGGGAGAAAGCAGAACAGGATACTTCTAACCATTCGCAGGTCCTTTCAGGCAGCATTCGGGTGCACATGATAAAGACATAGAACCGGCGAGGCAAGAATTGAGTCGACATTGTCGACATTGTACTACTAACCTTCATTTTCTTGTTTTCCCGTGCAGAAATCCGCGCGTCTGGGACGCCCCCCGAGAGCCGGGCACGGCCGGCGTGCGAGAAACTCAAATCAAAGCCTCTCATCCTGAGCGACCAAGCCCTGTGGCAGGGCTTTTTTGTGGAAGAAAACCAAGATCAAAACATGTCATCCAAAGCCCGCCCCAAAGCCTGTCATCCTGAGCGACCAAGCCCTGTCGCCAGGGCTTTTTTGTGGAAGAAAACCAAGATCAAAGCCTGTCATCCTGAGCCCCGCCAGCCACCGGCTTTGGGTACTGCGGCGAGGCGTCTGATGGC
>DATKVG010000097.1:0-19116 GCA_035530195.1 Bathyarchaeia archaeon
AAGCCCTGCGGCAGGGCTTTTTTGTGGAAGAAAACCAAGATCAAAACATGTCATCCAAAGCCCGCCCCAAAGCCTGTCATCCTGAGCCCTGCCAGCCGCTGGCTAAGGCTTTTGTTCATGGCCCTTTATGGTAGGGCGTGAGGATCCCCCGCTTGATACCAGTGGCGTCCCGATCATTCATGCAGTTAACGCAAGCCTGTCATAGTACCCGGGGGATTCTCATGTCGCGCTGGGAACAGGCCAGCGTTGCAGGATGGTAGTCAGTGGCCAGCGCTCCTCAGAATGACACCTTCCGGTGCTTCGTGAGTTGCGGCTCCGCTGTGCCATGTTCGTCCGTGTCAGTCCGTGCGCCCGGCAGGTCACCGCATTTCGTGGAAGTAATGCGCTTCGATCATGGCGCAGAACGTGTGATAAAGGACCAGGTGGGCTTCTTGTACCACTTTGGTGGAGTCGCCGGGCGCCTTGATGGCCATATCGGCGAGGGCGGCCATTTTGCCGCCGCCCGGGCCGGTCAGCGACACGACGCACGCGCCCACGACCTTGCCGATCGACATGGCCATGAGACAGTTTTCCGCGTTGCCCGAGGTCGAGATTGCGATCAGCACGTCGCCCGGTTTGGCCAGGGCGAACGTTTCCTGAGCGAACGCGACATTGCGCAGCGGCGAATCGTTTTCGACGGCCGTCTTGAGCGCCCCATTCAGCCCCAGCGCCACCGCCGGCAGCCCGACCTCGAGATGGCGCGCCAGTTCGCGGCCCAGCGGCAGGTCTTGGAGGCGGATCGCGAGGTCCGCGGGGACGGGCCGCTTGCGCTCGAAGCTTTTGCACAGCTCGCCGACGATGTGGATGGCGTCGGCACAACTGCCGCCGTTGCCGCACGCCAGGAGCTTGCCGCCGCCGTCATAACATCTAACCAGCCGCTCGTGCAGCGCCAGCAGGCCCCCAACGCAACCCTCGAGATCCGGCCGCCGCGCCAGCATCCCATCCAGGACTTCCCTCTCGACCGGCAACAGCCTTGTCATATGAGCTTGCTCCTCCCCTTCCGTTCAAGCGAGCACGTGGGTTTCGTTCGAGCGCAAGGCCAGCGTTACACACGAGCCAAACAGCGTCACTAAGAACTGGAGAAACGGCGATATTACTACCATCAACGCCAGCCACGCAATAAAACTCAGGCGCGGCGCAAACAGCAGCATCGGCATCCCAAAATTCGCCAACTCCGTGTCCGTTTCCCATAGTTTCGCCAGGCACGGGCCCCAAATCGCCAACATCATGAGAAACGTGAATGCCGAGGTGGCGGCGCCAGCCAACAAGAGGCGGCGGAGCATCTGCGGCGCCGCCAGCCCCGCCACGTCCAACTTCCGCGCCACCCGCCATCCCACCACAAAACCCAATCCAATACACAACAACGGCACGCCCATACCCAAACCCACGCAGGCCACATCGAGAAGAGCGAAAAGGATGAAGCCCCACACTGTCTCCCGCGACACGGTCATCCTTATGCCTCTGTGTGGTCAAGAATCTCGTAGATTTACATAGTTAGCTAATGGGTATCTTCGCAGGCGGCAAGAAACTCCTGCACGGTTAATTCCGCCGACCGAATCAGAGAACGCAAGGTCCCTTTGGCGACTTCTTTGTGGGCAGGAATTGAAAGGGTAGCGATACTACCATCCCGAGCCATTATGATGTGGCTACCCCGCTGACGGGCTACGGTCCAACCCAGACGCTCGAAGGTTCGCACCACCTCTTGGCTGCGCAGGGTTGGCAGCGGAGGCATTACACCTTAACCTCCACTTGCCCCGTCTCGACGGTAAGAGGCAATCCCTTCTCGGCACGCACTTCCAGGCAGAGTTGTATGGCTTCGCGAATGTTATCCAAGGCCTCAGCTCGCGTATCCCCCTGGCTGACACACCCCGGAATAGACGGACATTCCACTATCCATTTGCCGTCTTCATCGCGGTCAATCGTAACGTTGAATCGCATCGTCGGACTCCATAATCGGACGTCTCTTATTCTGAATTATGGCACTATTCCTTGAAAATCACAAACATTTCTTTCCATTACGCGGTTTATCTAAGGCTCAGATTTTCCGGCTGTCATAGGCCCAATGGAGCAGGGCTTGGCGTTGTTTACGGCGGCAGTAAAGGTCGCCGGGGACGCAATGCTTGCGGATCTGCGCCGCGTGGCGCTGCATGGCCTTCCACCGGCGGATCTGGCGCGCATCCTCCTCGGCCATCCTGCGGCCCATGTAATACCGGCAATACCACTGGAACCAGCCACGCGGGTCGTCCGGATGAATCCAGCCCTTCTCCCGCCAGACGTTGAGCGGCTGGCTCGCCGCAACACCGAAAAAGTTCAGCGACGCGCTGTGCCGCTCCGGGCTGAGCCGGGCTTTCTTAAACCAATCCTTCGGGAACTCGTCCCGGCAGTCCGTCATGTATTTACCGCCGAACACGCCCAACTCCAGCATCTGTTTTGGGGTCAGTTCCGGTTTGAAGTCAGGGCTGAAATGCTTCCCCATCGGCTCGACAAGCTCGTAGCGATAGCCCGTCTGCATCGTGTCGTTGACAACGACGATTCTCTTGGCCTTGTTCATGGGGACCGTAAGTTACTTGGGGCGTTGGCTTGCGTGCAAGACGGTCAAGCCAATGACTTCGTCTCCCTCATAGCGGACAATAATGTCATCGTCTGTCAGTTTGCTGTCGGTGGCCACGGACGGTTTCTTGAAGTTGATGTAGAGTACGTCCGCTTCACTATCGTAACTTGTCCACACATATTTATGCGGTGAATTCACTGTGAGCTTGGTCAGTTGCGCCATTTCCTCTGCGGTCATCAAGGCCATAGTTGAGGCCTCCTTTCCAGGCTCCGGACATGGCTTGTCAGGAACGCCGTAATTACGAATCCGTCTTGTTCCGCCGCATTCTCGCGATAAACTACCACAAGTGACTTACCGGTGCTTGTGGCTTTTATCACCAGGCATTCGCCCGCGTTTCCAGCCAGTATACGGTCCGGTAATGCCAGGGCATCGAGGACTTCGTGAAGCATCCCGGCAAGTTCGCTGTGTTCCTCTACCACATGGGACCAGCGCTCGTCTGTCAGACGAACCGGTATGCCTCGTTTTGAAACGACCGTATTCACCAGTTCGCAATTTTACACCGCCTCAAAAGCATATGCCAATAGCGCAGAATTCCCGTTGTTCCCAAACCGGACATTTATCAGGAATGCTCCAGCCCCCGCACCAGCGCCAGCAGGAAATCCCGGTTATCGGCGGTGACGTAGCGCATCTGGCCGCCCATTCTGTGAAACGATTTGTTGTAGCGGAGGTAGTAGTCGGGGTTGTCGATGGGCGGCTCGCCCTTTGACCAGTCCCAATGCGATTCCTGCAGGTCGACGACAACCAGGAAATGGTTGTCGATATGCCGGCCTTGCTGGATCGCGAGGTTCTGCGACATCGACAGGGATTTCTCGAAAACCATCGGCGACATTACGGCGGAACCGATCGACATGTAGACGCCGCCGTCGAGGTTGGACACGTTGTGGGCGAACGTGAGGAAGTCGCGTTGCGCCGCGCGGCCAATTGCGGCGCAGTGGTTCATCGGGTGGACGTAAATGATATCGTGGCCAATCATCGGGTGGCCCGTGAACGGCACCTCGAGCCGGTATGCGGCGGCCTGCAGGCCGAACCGTTTGAACGGGTGCGGCACGGATATCCGCCCCGGCGTGAGGTTGAACGTCTTGATCGTATCAAGCAGGTCGGCGGCGGCCGCGGCTTTAGCCGGATCATCCTTTGCCGCCGCGATATCCTTCAGCAGCGCATCCTGCGACGGTATATCGAGTCCCTCGTTCTCGACGAGCGCCCCCACGGCCTCCCCGTAGCCGTAGCCGCGGTACGCACCGACGACGATGGCGAGGTTGATATAGAAACCGGTCTCCTGCCACGAGCCGAACTCGCCGCGCGGGACGTTCGCCCGGACGTCTTCGCTGCTGTGGCCCTGGAACGCGAACTCCCAGTCGTGAATAATGCCGGCGCCGTTGGTGGCGAGGTGGGTGATCCAGCCATCTTCGATCAGCTTGATGAACACCGGGGCGAGCCCGTTCTTGATCGCGTGCGCGCCGAACGCCAGCATCCGCGACTTGCCCGCCTCGCGCGCCCTGCGCAACCGATCGACCGTCTCGCCAATCACCGCCTGCGCTTTGGGAGGCAGCGGCAGCGGCTGCGCCGTTACGGGGACGTGGTCGCGCTCGATGTAGACCTTGTCTTTCCGCGCGCTCAGCGGCTTGATTACAAGCTTGTGCCGATCCAGTTGTTCGTACGGCATCAACTTTCTCCAGTTTTCTCCTGCCCCTGAAGGGGGCAGACATGTCAGCCTGGGGCAACGCCCCAGGTTATTGTTGTTCACAGTGTCCAGCCCTGAAAGGGCGAGACAAGATTTTTGTTTCGCCCCTACAGGGCTCCTCGCCAATTGGTTTTTGTTCCTGGGGCGTTGCCCCAGGCTGATATGTTGCGCCCCTTCGGGGCTTCAAAACATGAACTCCACAGTAACGATTTTCTTCTTTCCTATTTCGAGCGCGATTGCGTTGCCCGAAGGTTTCAACTCCTGCTCGCGTTCCTCGTTGAGGTTGGTGAGCCAGGCCTTCTTCACGCGCTTGAACAGCTTCAGTTCGCCCGAGACCGGCATGTCCGTCGGGTTGAACAGCCGCACAACGTAGCTGCCGGGCCGGTCTTCCGCGCGTTTGAACGCGGTCAACTGCAGGTTGTCGCCGGCCAGTTGCATGAAGCTCATCTGCTTGGGCAGCGAGCCGGCGTGCGGGCCGACCTGCGCCGACTCGAGCGGCAGGTTCAGGTCTTCCGCCTGCACATAGGCGCCGCTGGTCCAGTCACGCGAATGCGGGTAAAGCGCGTACGTCCACGAGTTCTTGCCCAGGCACTGCGACAGTTCCATTTCAGGATACACTTCGTACCGGCCGAAGATCGGGCAGTTGCGATACGTGAACGCGCGCAGCAACGTGATGGCCAGCGGCCGGTCCGCCGTGTCCATCGCCTCGTATTCGCGCATGCCGCTTTTGTTGATGACGGCGAACCCGACGCCGCGGCCTTCGTCGGACATGTCGACGAACCGGTGCATCGGATACTGCGGATTCGGCCGGCCGAAATAGGCGTTGCCCGGCTTGACGTGGATGTCGCGCGCGATCACGTCAAAACCCGCCTCGGAATGCGTGGCATCCGTGTCGAGCCGCGTCGGGAACACCACGCGCACACGGTGGTTCTTGGCGGGATTGTCGACTTCCGTCCTCACTTCGAGTTTCTTCTCGCCCGCGCGCAGCGTGAACAGGCTCGATACCTTCATCTCGACGTAGTGCTTGTTGCGGCGCGTGCAGTTCATCTCGGCTGTCCGCCACTCGGCCGTCATCTCCTGCTCGAGCCCCGACGGGATCATCATCCGGTATGTCACACGTATCCGCGCCACCAGCGGGCCCGATTCCTCGAGGCTTGTCGCTACGGGGCATCCGTGCGACGTGACGATCTCGTTGCCTTCCGGCTCGAAATGCGTCCAGGTATGGCCGGTTTCGCCGCTGTCTTCGATGTAATGGATATTTTTGAACGCGTGGCCGCTGGGTTTGTGGATCAGGTTGATCGTGCCGTCGCTGTTGAACTCGGCCCGCAGATGTTCGTTCTCGAGCACGTTGGTCTCCGGCGCGAGCGTGCCCGGCTCGTACTGGAACCGCTCTTCGCGCGCCACGAGCCAGGTCTTGTAGCCGTACGCGGGCACCTCATCGACTTCGATGTGGCACAGCGCCCGTTTTGACCGCAACTCGATCGAGATGTCCTGCAAGTTGCGCACCAGCGTGCCCGGCTCAAATTGTTCCTTGACCTGTAGCCGCGCCTTTTGTTTGCCGTCGGGCGTCCGCTGGGGCGGCCGGATGCTGAACGCCTCGTAGCCCATGTTGGCCGGCATGTCGATGTAACACGAGATAACGCCCTTCCGCGGGAACGGGCACGGGTTAAACACCGTCAGGACGCTGTCGCGCGGCGTCAGGTCGCTGTTGTCGACGTTGATCTGGACGGCCTGCATTCCGCGCCGCGCCAGCCCCTCGCTGATGATATCAACCTGGTCGAACCGGAACAGCGAGTCCTTTTCCATCTGGTCGATGCCCGCGCCGGTGATCGTGTCGTGCGGATGGTTCTGCAACAGCAGGGCCCACGCCCGATCCAGCGCCGGCTTGACGTATTCGCCGCCCACCATCGAGCCGATCGCGCTCCACGGTTCCGCGAGCCGCTGCAGGTTGACCTCGGCACGGTGGTTGCCCTGCTTGAGCCGCACCCGCGCGCTAATCATATCGCCGCACAGATGCGTCCATTTGCCAACCGAGCCGGGGTCCCTGCTCTCGCCGGTGAGCACGGTCGGGTCCTTGACCTCGGCGCGCATGGCGTTCATGTATTCCTCGAGGTTCGAGAGCCGGATGTCGTGCTCGGGCATCAGTTTCTGGCACAGCCGGATGATGTCGGATTCTTTCGGGTCGGGATTCGAGCTGTCGAACCCCTGCATGCAGCAGATATGGCGGGTCGAGAAATGCTCGGATTCGTCGCGCACCAGTTTGTGAAGTTGCTCTCGAATCGGCGCCTCGTTCCACAGCTTCTTCTCGACGTCGAGCGCGTAGTAATGCTCGCGGGGCCGGCTCGCGTTGGCCAGCCGGAACGGCGCCGCACCCCGGTCCCAGTCGTAGCGGGCGAACACATCGTCCGAGCCGTAACGCAGCACCCGGTAGACGTAGACATAGTAGCTGAACCGGCTCATGCAGCCGAACCGCATCCCCAGCAGGCGCGACCCGTCCGGCCCCTCGAGAACAAACTCGCTGCGTGGCGTGTTGATACCCCGGTAGAAAATGATCGTGTCGATGCCGAACCCGTTGTAGATCTGCGGCATCTGCGACGTTTGCCCGTAGCTGAACGGGGTGTAGCCGGTTTTGCAGACTTTTCCCAGCGACTCCGCCACGCGGTGGCCTTTTACGAGGTTGCGCACGAGCGACTCACCGTTCACCACATATTCTTCCGGCAGCGAGTACCACGGGCCGACTATCAGCCGCCCCGACTTCACGTGCTTCTCGACAATCGCCCGCTTCTCGGGCCGCAGTTCGAGGTAGTCCTCGACGCACAACGTCTGCGAGTCCATCGTGAACGAGTGAAACTCCGGATCTTTCTCGAGCAGGTCCAGCAGGCCGTCCATGAACTCCAGCAACAACAGCCGCGTTTCTTCGAACGGGTAGCACCACTCCCGGTCCCAGTGGGAGTTGCTCACAACATGGACAGTTTTACGCGGCTCCGGCATTCGGCACTCCTCCGTCGGCGTTCAACACATGTTTGCTGTAGCGCAGGCGTCCCGCCTGCACATTCCGCGAACAGCCCCATACGCCGAAAGTCTACGAAAAAGCACAGGCTAACTCAAACCAAAGGGTATGCATATATCCATTGATGGGAGGCGATATCAGAATGTACACTTAATGAGAAGGAGCTTTGGCGTACTGCAATGAAAACCTATACGTGTTCAGACCTTCGCAGACATCTTTCCGAGGTGCTCGACACGGCGCGGCGGGAAGAGGTGCTTATCAGACGCCGGGGAGGCGAGACGTTTCGCCTCATCTATGACGTCCCCCGTAAGAGCCCGTTTGACGTTCCCGCGGTCAAAACCAAAGCGACCACCCGCGATATTCTTGCCGCGATTCGAAAATCCAGGTCGGCCAGCCGCTGAACCATCACGAATTCGCAGGGTCTCCGAGCCTCCGTTGCTTTTCCTTCCCTGCCGCGGTATGGTGTGTGTTATGGAAAGACGCCAGCTTTTCGTCGTGGTCATTACGGTGCTGATTCTCGTGGGGGCGCTTGTTGTGACCGCTTATTTTAGCGAGGGCGATACAGCCAAGCGCAGCGGCGGCCTGAAGTTCAGACAGGGGCCGCGCAAAGAGCGGACGGTCGTCAACGAGGACCTCTACAACAAGATCGTTGGGGCGGAGTCGGTACCCGATTCCCGCGCGGCCGTCAACAAAACAGGGGACGACAACACAGAAGCCAATGACAAACCCCGTGAAACGCCGGTAACTCCCGAGGAAGCTGCCGCCGCGGAAGCCCTCAACGCGCTGACGCCCCAGCAGGGTATCGACCGGCTCTCGGCGCTCCTGGCCACGCTCGACAACCTCGAGAACGCCTCCCGCCTCTACACGGCCCTCGGCACGCTCTACACCCAGACGGGCGAAGCCGGGGTTGCGCCCGCCGAAGAGGCGTTCGCCGTCGCCAAGAAGCTCGCGCACACCTATCAAGACCGCCATCGCGCCGCGTTGGCCCACGTCACGGCGCTGTCCGCCCGCGGCGATATCGAAGCGGCGATGCGCGAAGCCGCAGACGCAATCCAGCCGGGCGATCCGTACACGATTTCCGGCATGCAACTGGCTGTCGCGCAGGGCAAGCTCTACGAGCAGCAAGGGGCGCCCGATCAGGCCGAGACGGCGTACAAAAAGGCCATGGAAGACGCCCTGGCCGCCCAGCCCGTCCTCCACAACGACGCACTCAACGTATACCGCCAGGCCTGCCTCTCGCTCGTCCAGCTTTACCGCAAAACCGGCCGGGAACCCGCCGCCAACTCGCTCGTCCTGAAAATGAAAAACGACCTCGCCCGGTACGAACGGACCGCCGCCCGCTATTGATCTTTGTATATATCCTGACTATTCTTATGTGGCAGGGGGTGATTAGCCTCCAACAGCCTGGGAGAATAGATCATGAACGACGTTGCCGACAGTACAAGTGAACAGATACCGCCCTTTATACCGCTCCCAGAGCTCGAAATGGATTATGCAGGGCTTTGCAGACGTTTATTAGCCTTTCTTGTTGATCTGTTTGTGCTTTATGCTTTCGCGATAGTGGCTGGCCAGGTTCTTCTGTTTTTCTGGGCTTATACCCAAGACACTCGCACTAAGTTCGATCTTTTCCCGATGCTTACCTATTCGATGCTAATGAACCTGATCATTTGCTGGCTGTATTCCACGCTGCTTGAAAGCTCGCGGTGGCGGGCTACGTTGGGCAAGATGGCCGCCGGGATCCAAGTCACAGACGGGGACGGCGACCGGATTTCGTTCCTCCGCGCGAATAGTCGGTTTTTCATTAAGTACTTATTCCTTTTGGTTCTTTATCCAGCAACACTAATTTTCATCATGTCCGTACACAAGGGGACAGAATCCCATCTCGGCATAGTCGAACATCTTCGCTTGGTGGCCGTTGTTGTCTTTGCGTTAGACGTCCTTCCTGCTGCCTTTGGAGAAAGCAGGCAGGCCCTCCATGACCGCCTTGCGGGAACAATCGTCGTGGAAAGAAGCTTTTTCCGACAGCCTTAGTGCAGCGCCATCATAGGCGCGGACGCCTCGCCCGCGCCGTCAACGCTCCGGGCCATTTTCCACATCGCAGGCGATCCGACCGCTCTGACCTTTCCTCGTTCCGCTCTGTCCTTGACCGAAGCCAGTGTTTTTCATAATAGCCTGTGGTCTGGACGGCGCGGGCGGGACGACCGCGCCTACAAAAAGCCCACGTATGATAACAACAGGTGCAGGTTGGAAAACCGCACCTACTTCAATGGCTCCTTCGGGCTGGATATGCTATACTTAACGCCTATCAGTTTCTGCAGTGAGGTCGGTGTGTCATGTCGATAATCCCCAAAGATGTGGGGCCTGAAGATTTCTCTTCGGAGTTCCCGCTTCTCGATAAAATAGTGGCGCCGAAAGACTTGCACCAGTTCACACTCGACCAGATGGAGGCGCTCGCCGACGAAATCCGACGGCAAATCATTGAGACGGTGTCGGTAAACGGGGGCCACCTGGCGTCGCCGCTGGGCGTGGTCGAACTCACGATCGCGCTGTGGCACGTGTTTGACATGGAAAAAGACCTGGTGGTATGGGACGTGGGGCACCAGGCGTATGCCCACAAAATCCTTTCGGGCCGCCGCGACCGGTTCCACACGTTGCGCACCCAGGGCGGGATCAGCGGGTACCCCAGCCGCTCCGAGAGCCCGTTCGACCCGTTTGGCACCGGCCACAGTTCGACTTCGATATCGGCGGCGCTCGGCATGGCGGTGGCCCGCGATTTCCACGGCGGGGACCGCCACGTGATTGCCGTTATTGGCGACGGGGCCATGACGGGCGGGATGGCGTTCGAGGCGCTCAACCACGCCGGCCATCTTGGCCGGGATCTGCTGGTGATCCTCAACGACAACGAGATGGCGATCTCGCGCAATGTCGGCGCGCTCTCGCAGTATTTCAGCCGGATGATCACGGCCCGGCCGTACAAACGCGCCAAGGAAGACGTGTCAAGCTTTGTGAAGCGCCTGCTGGGACGGCGGCTGAGCCAGACGGCCCACCGCCTCGAACAGTCGGTGAAAGGTTTTATAACGGCGGGCGGCCTCTTTCAGGAGATGGGGTTCAATTACGTGGGGCCGGTGGACGGCCACGACCTACCGCTGCTGATCGAAATCTTCAACAACATGAAGCTCATGCACGGGCCGATCCTGTTCCATTGCGCCACACAGAAGGGGAAGGGCTATTCGCAAGCCGAAGAAGACCCGTCAAAGTATCATGGGGTCAAACCGGCCCAAGTCCAGATTGTCGAGCATGAAGGCGAGGCGCGGCCCCCGGAAAGACCCGCCGAAATCGTTTCTGCCAGGACGTTTACCGAAGTTTTTGGCGAAGCCATGCTCGATGCGGCCGAAGACAACCCCGCGCTCGTGGGCATCACGGCGGCCATGCCCACGGGCACCGGCCTCAACCGGATGCAGGAAAAGTTCCCCGACAGGTTTTTTGACGTGGCCATTTGCGAGCAGCACGCCGTCACGTTTGCGGCGGGGCTGGTCACGCAGGGGATGCGGCCTGTTTGTGCAATCTACTCGACTTTTCTGCAGCGCGGCTACGACCAGTTCATCCACGACGTGTGCCTCCAAAACCTCCCCGTGGTATTCGCCGTGGACCGGGCAGGCCTTGTCGGTGAGGACAGCCCCACTCATAACGGCGCGTTTGACCTGTCGTTCCTGCGGGCGATTCCGAACGCCGTTGTTTTGGCGCCGCGCGACGGCCTGGACCTGCGCGCCATGCTCCACTGGGCCATCAAGCAGTCGGGGCCCGTCGTAATCCGGTATCCGCGCGACAAAGCGCCGACCATCGGCCCCGCGGAACCGCGCGATGTTACCCGCGGCGAGGTTCTCCGCAGCGGCTCCGACGCCACATTTCTGGGTGTCGGTCCGTGCGTGGGCATGTGCCTCGAGGCGTCCGATATCCTGGCGGCCGAGGGTCTTTCGGTCGGTGTGGCGGACGCGCGCATGGTCAAACCCGTCGACGCGGCGCTGGTTCGGTCGCTGGCGCAGAGGCCACTGCTGACGGTCGAGGAAAACGCGTTGCCGGGCGGGTTCGGCTCGGCGGTGCTCGAGTATTTCGAGCAGGCCGGCCTGATCGGCGATGTACGTGTCCGCCGGATTGGGTTACCGGACGCTTTCGTCGAGCACGCAACACGGGCCCAGCAGTTGCGCCAGCACCGGTTGGACCCGGCCAGCCTGGCCGAAGTTGGCCGTTCATGGCTGGCCAGCCGTGCCGAGCAAACCGTCAAGTAGTTGGTGCGGCGCATAAAACGCACTGACGGAATGCTGTATCGATGGGCGGCGCTCGAAAAGCGGACGGCGTGCGAATTGATGATTTGGCCGCGGTGCGGTATGATCGCGCACGGTTTGCGGAACCAACAACGCTGGCAGGGGAATCGCCCGGTGGAGTTACTTTCATTCTTCAAAGAGTACCTCGCATCGCCCAAGTACGTGGGTACCATTGCGCCCAGCTCGCGCCTGCTTGCGGAGACCATAACGGATGCGGCGGGGGTGCGCCAGGCATCGAGCGTGGTCGAATTCGGGCCAGGCACCGGCGTGTTTACCGAGGTGATTGCGCGGAAAATTCCCAATGACGCCACGTTTATAGCCATCGAGCTGAGCGAGGATTTTGTGAAGACCGTACGCAAGAAATGTCCGACCGCGCAGGTCTTTCATGGTTCCGCCGTCGATGCGCGAAGGTTTATCGAGTCCGTGGGGTTGAAATATTGCGATTGCATCGTCAGCGGCCTGCCGTTCGCCCTGTTCGAGGACGACTTGCAAGCGAAAATCCTCGATGCGGCCGTGGACATCCTCAAGCCGGGCGGAGTTTTCACCACCTTCACGTACTTTTTCAGCCCGTCGCTTCCGGCCGGCAAGAAGCTGCTGCACAACATCGAGGCCCGGTTCAGCCGGGTCGAGAGAACGCCCACGGTCTGGCTCAACTTGTTTCCCGCGTTTGCCTACCGCGCGATCAAGTAGCCGCCGAAAAACGGGGCGAAAAACGGGGATGGACTCGTTTTTTTCGGCCCGTAGGCGGTTTGAAAAAAGCGTGTCTGTCCCCGCTTTTTGCGGCCATGAAAAAATTAGTCCAACATGTTAACCAACTGCGTGGGGGTATCAATATGAGCGTGAAGCCGGTCCGGATCGGCGTCATCGGGTGCGGCAACATCTCCGACATCTACTTTACGAACTTCAAGAGGTTCGACGTGCTCGAGGTGGCGGCCTGCGCCGATCTCATACGCGAGCGCGCTCAGAAAAAAGCCGAAGAACACGGCGTCCCGCGGGCGCTCGCGGTCGAGAAACTGCTGGCCGACAAATCAATCGAGCTGGTCGTCAACCTGACAATTCCCAAAGCGCACGCGGAAGTCGCGCGCGCCGCGATCAAAGCCGGCAAGTCAGTCTATAACGAAAAGCCGCTGGCCGTCGCACGGGAAAACGCACGGCAGTTGATCCGGCTTGCGAAGAACAAGAAGCTGTTGCTGGGCGGCGCGCCCGACACGTTTCTTGGCGGCGGCATTCAGACGTGCATCAAGCTGATCCGCGACGGCTGGATCGGCGACCCTGTCGCTGCGACAGGCTTCATGCTGTGCCACGGTCACGAATCATGGCATCCCGACCCCGAGTTCTACTACAAAACCGGCGGCGGCCCGATGTTCGACATGGGGCCGTATTACCTGACGGCGCTGGTTGCGCTGATGGGCCCGGTGCGGCGCGTCTGCGGGTCGACGCGCATCACGTTTCCCCAGCGGCTCATCACCAGCGAGCCCAAACGCGGCGCCATCATAGACGTGGACGTTCCCACGCACATCGCCGGCATCATGGACTTCAAAAACGGCGCCATGGCCACCATTGTCACCAGTTTCGACGTGTGGGACAGCACACATCCCTACCTCGAAATCTATGGGACGCGCGGATCCATGCAGACCCCGGATCCCAACAGTTTCGGCGGTCCTGTCAAGATTCGGCGCGCCGGCGCCGGCGAGTGGAGCGAAATCCCCCTTACGCACGGCTGTTCGGACAACAGCCGCGGTATCGGCGTGGCCGACATGGCTCTCGCCTTGCGCGAAGGGCGGCGTCACAGGGCCAACGAATCCCTCACCTACCACGTGCTTGACCTCATGCACGCGTTCCACGACAGTTCAGCGCAAGCCCGCCACATCAACATCAAAACCACCTGCGACTCCCCCACTCCTATGCCAATGTAGGCGCGGGTTGGAAAACCGCGTCTCCTGTGAGTACTTCTCTCTTCGGGCGCATGTTCGTGTCCGCGACGAAGTCCTCTTCCGCCTTTTCTCTGACGCTGGGCGCGCGTCCGATTTGCATGTTGGCCGCCAGATGGTTCTGCTGGGGGAAAAACGTGTACATCTCGTTGACAGGCCGCCAGTTGACACCCATCCCGCCAGTTGCTACAATTGCTTCAGATAGAATTTTGGTAGCCTTCGGGACAGGGTGTAATTCCCGACCGGCGGTATAGCCCGCTACCGTTGCGCGCCTAATTGGGCCGCAACGTGGATCCGGTGAAATTCCGGGGCCGACGGTACAGTCCGGATGGGAGAAGGCGGGTCATGTATTTTTTGTGTCCCGGAGGCTGTATTACGGCTTCTCGGGACACTTGGTTTATGGGCGCGCAACATCAGGCGGATATCGAGTACATGCGGCGCGCGCTGGAATTGGCGGCGCGCGGGCGCGGCCGTACAAGCCCCAACCCGATGGTGGGCTGCGTGGTGGTGCGGGATGGGCGCGTCATTGGCGAGGGCTGGCACGAGAAAGCCGGCGACCCCCACGCCGAAATAAATGCCATCAAGGCCGCGGGCGGCGACGTGGCCGGCGCCACCCTCTACGTCACCCTCGAACCGTGCTGCCATGTCGGCCGGACCGGACCCTGCACCGAGTTCATCATCAACCACAAGCCGGCGCGCGTCGTGGTGGCCATGCACGATCCCAACCCGCGTGTGTCGGGCGAGGGCATATTCCTGTTGCGCAACGCCGGCATCCAGGTCGACGTGGGCGTGCTCGAAGACGAGGCCCGGAAGCTCAACGAAGTCTACTGCAAATACATCATGACGCGCGTGCCGTTCGTCATTGCCAAGTGCGGCATGACGCTCGACGGCAAAATCGCCACGCGGACCGGCGACTCGAAATGGGTCACCAGCGAAACGTCCCGGCAGATGGTGCACGAACTCCGCAACGAAGTCGATGCCATCATGGTCGGTAGCCGCACCGTCATGCTCGACAATCCCAGCCTTACAACCCGGCTCGATCGCGGAAAGGTCAAGGACCCTATCCGCATCCTGCTCGACGCCGAAAGCTACCTCGACGCCACGGCCCGCGTGTTCCACAGCTCGAGCAGCGCACCCACCTGGGTCGCCGTACCCGATGACCGAACGTTCGACGGCGCCGACGACGTGCTGCGCATTCCGCGGCGCGGCGCCGAGCTCGACATGCGGCTGCTGATGCGCGTGCTGGGCGAGCGCGAGATTACGTCGGTGCTCATCGAAGGCGGCGGCACCACGCTGGCGACCGCGTTCGAAGCCGGCGTGGTCGACAAAGTCATGTTTTTCATCGCACCGAAGATCGTTGGCGGGCACGCCGCGGTTACGGCCGTCGAGGGCGAAGGCATCGGCCGGATGAACGACGCGATTCTGCTCGATCGGATGACGGCGACGCCCATCGGCGAAGATATCCTGATCGAAGCCTACGTAAAAAAGGACTGACGGAATGTTTACCGGACTCATAGAAGAAGTCGGGGCGGTCACGCGGCGATCGGGCGCCGACCTCGCCATACTCGCCAAAACGGTCCTCTCCGATCTCAAGATTGGCGACAGCATCGCCGTGGACGGGGTCTGCCTGACCGTATCGGCCCTTCACGGCGATACGTTCGTGGCGCAGGTGTCGCCCGAGTCGCATGCGCGGACGACGCTGGGCCGGATGAAACCGGGCGACGCGGTCAATCTCGAGCGGCCGATGCAGGCCGGCGGGCGGTTTGGCGGCCATTTTGTTTTGGGGCACGTGGACGGTGTCGGCCGGATCGCTTCGATCAAAGATCAGGGCGAGTTTTCGCTGTGGCGCTTCCAGGCGCCGGACGAAGTGGCGCGGTACCTCGCCCCAAAAGGATCGATTGCCATCGACGGCATCAGCCTTACGATTGTCGAGCCGAGCGCGGACACGTTCGGCGTGGCCGTCATCCCGACCACGCTGAAAAAGACGTCGCTGGGCGGCAAGCGGCCCGGCGACTGGGTCAATATCGAGGCGGACGTGATCGGCAAGCACGTCTACCAATACGTGAAGAACATGTCCGGGGGGCGGGGAATCAGCCTGGATTTCCTGGCCAACCACGGGTTTGCATAGGCGTCATAGGAGTACAAGATGCTTGCACCAATTCCGGAGATTCTTGAGGAACTGCGCCAGGGCCGGCTCATCGTGCTGGTGGACGACGAGGACCGCGAGAACGAAGGCGATCTGGTGGTCGCCGCCGAGCACGCCACGCCCGAAGCCGTCAATTTCATGGCGCGCCACGGCCGCGGGCTGATTTGCCTGGCACTCACCGGCAAACGCGTCGACGAATTGAACATACCGCCGATGACGGCCGAGAATACCTCGCGGTTCCAGACGGCGTTCCACGTGTCGATCGAGGCGGCCTGCGGCGTCACCACGGGCATCAGCGCCCACGACCGGGCCAGGACCATCCAGGTGGCCATCGACCCGAACACCCAGCCGGGGGATCTGGCGCGGCCCGGGCACGTGTTTCCATTGCGGGCACGAGACGGCGGGGTGCTGGTGCGGGCGGGCCAGACCGAAGGCTCGGTGGACCTGGCGCGGCTCGCCGGCCTCAACCCGGCCGCCGTGATCTGCGAGGTCATGAAAGAAGACGGCACCATGGCGCGGGTGCCGGACCTGCTCAAGTTCTGCGCCCAGCACAACCTCAAGCTGTGCTCGGTCCGCGACCTCATCGAGTACCGGCGGCGGACGGAACGGCTGGTGCGGCGCGTCGCCGAGACGCATCTGCCTACCGAGTACGGCACGTTCAACCTGATCGTCTACGAAACTGATATCGACGATTACCACCACATGGCCCTCGTCAAGGGCCAGGTCGCCAACGGGTGTGACATACTGGTGCGGGTGCATTCCGAATGCGTTACCGGCGACACGTTCCACTCGATGCGCTGCGACTGCGGCAGCCAGTTGCACAAGGCCATGGAGATGGTCGAGGCGGAGGGCTGCGGCGTGATCGTCTATATGCGCCAGGAAGGGCGCGGCATCGGGCTGGTCAACAAAATCAAGGCCTACGAATTGCAGGACAAGGGCCTGGACACCGTCGAGGCCAACATTCACCTCGGGTTCGAGCCGGACCCGCGCGAGTACGGGATCGGCGCCCAGATCCTGACCGACCTCGGCGTGCGCCGGATGCGGCTGATCACCAATAACCCCGTCAAGCGCGCGGGCCTCGAGGGGTATGGGCTTGAAGTAACGGGCCGGGTGCCCATCGAGGTGCCGCCCAACAACGTCAATGAGCGCTATCTGCGCACAAAAAAAGAGAAAATGGGCCACTTGCTTTCATAAGAGGCCAAATTTGCGGAAGGAGCAGGCGACAATGCCAAAAATTATTGAAGGTTCGCTGGTATCAAAAGGCAAGACGTACGGCATCGTAGTGGCCCGGTTCAACGAGTTCATCTCGAACAAGCTGCTGGGCGGGGCGCTCGATGCGCTGGCGCGCCATGGCGTGGCCGACGGCGAGATCACGGTGGCGTGGGTGCCGGGTGCATTCGAGGTGCCGATTGCGGCCAAGAAAATGGCGGAATCGGGCAAGTACAGCGCCGTGATCGCGGTGGGCGCGGTAATTCGCGGCGGCACGCCGCACTTTGACTACGTCGCCGGCGAAGTCGCCAAAGGCGTGGCCCAGGTGTCGCTCGAGACCGGGGTGCCGGTCCTGTTTGGGGTACTGACGACCGACTCGATCGAGCAGGCCATCGAACGCGCCGGCACCAAGGGCGGAAACAAGGGGTTCGACGCCGCCGTGGCGGCCATCGAGATGGCCAACCTGGTGGAGCAACTCTAGGTGCCCGATCCGCTTCTACGACGCAGGGCCCGCGAGCGGGCCCTCCAATTCCTGTTCGGGCTCGAGTTCACCCACTACCCGTGGGACGAGGTGATCGACCGTTTCTGGGTCACGCGGCCGTCAAAGCCCAGCGTCAAACAGTATGCAATCCAACTGATCCGCGGCGTCCAGGATAATCTTCCCGCGCTTGACGAGGAGATTGCCGCCGCACTTCAAAACTGGTCGGCGGACCGGGTTGGGCGGGTTGAACGGGCCATTTTACGCATCGCCCTCTACGAAATGCGCCACGAACACAACGTACCGGTCGCCGTCGCCATCAACGAAGCGATCGAACTGGCCAAAGCGTTCGGTACGGACGATACGCCGCGGTTCGTCAACGGCGTGCTGGACCGGCTCCGGCGCGCGGCCGACGACGGTTCGTGAGGCGCGCATGCCTTACGTCGACCTCCATCTCCATACCAACCACTCGGACGGATCGGACTCGCCCCGCGAGGTCGTCGAGCGGGCCGCGACACTCGGTTTTGCCGCGATCGCCATCACCGACCACGATACGGTCTCGGGTCTGGATGCGGGCGCGACCACCGCGCGGAAAATCAATCTCGAGTTCATGAGCGGCGTCGAAATAAGCGCCGCGTACGGCGCCGTCGAGGTTCACGTAGTCGGGCTCGGAATCCGGCCGTCGGACGCCGGGCTCGTCGCCGCCCTTGAAGATCAGCGCACCGAACGCGACCGCCGCGTCGATAAAATGCTGGCCCGGCTCGAGGCCGCGGGCGTGACCATAATGCGGGAAGAGGTCGAGGCCGGTGCGAAAGGCCCGCTGGGCCGGATGCACATCGCCGCGGCCATGCGCAATCGAGGGTACGTGAAAACCACCCAGGAGGCGTTCGACAAATACCTCAAGCGGCGCGGCAAAGGGTTCGTGCCAAAGAAGATGCCGTCTTGCCGGCAAGTCATCGACTGGATTCACGGGGCCGGCGGCGTGGCGATCATCGCGCACCCCGGCGTGGGCGCCACGGTCGAGCGGATCCTGCCAAAATTGCTGGCGCTCCCGTTCGACGGCATCGAGGTCTACCACACGAAACACACGCCGGGGCAGGTGACCCTGTTCACCCAGATCGCGCTCGACAAGGATTTGCTGATTTCGGGCGGGTCGGATTGCCATGGTTCGGCCGGGCCGGGGACGCTGGATATGGGTAAAATACGCGTGCCCTATCGGCACTTCGAGCGCATCCAGGAAGCGTTGGGGCGGCCTCTCGCCCGCCGCCCGTGACAGGTTAGTCCGCGCTGCCCGCCATCCGTTTGTCCATGATGTTGGGGCAAGCGTCGCAGCCGGTCTGGTTGTACGTGTCGGCCACGAGCCAGGGGAGCGTGTCATTCCTGCAGATGGGTGCCAACGGGTCTTCGAGGACGTCGCCCAGCAGGTACTGCTCACTGCCGCTGACCAGGCCGCAAGGGTACAGCTTGCCGTCCCCACCGACAAATACCATGCTGCGCGAACCGTTGCACGGCATCGGGTGTTCGTCGTGGGAAACGTCCGCCACGCAAACCGTAATGCCGGAGTCGGTGAACGGCTGGGTTTCCTCGATCCTCGACTGCGGTACGAGCAGGCGCGTGCGGCCCGGGTTCAGCTTCGAGAAGTCAAGCAACAGGCTCAGATCGAAGTCGTCGGCGATAAACAGCGCCACG
>DATKVG010000098.1:0-42759 GCA_035530195.1 Bathyarchaeia archaeon
CCTCTTGGGACGCCACTGGTTCCGAGCGAGGGGATCCTCACGCCCTGCCATAAAGGGCCATGAACAAAAGCCTTAGCCAGTGGCTGGCAGGACTCAGGATGACAGGCTTTGGGGCGGGCTTTGGATGACATGTTTTGATCTTGGTTTTCTTCCACAAAAAAGCCCTGCCGCAGGGCTTCCTCGCTCAGGATGACAGGCTTGATCATAAGCGGGCTTTAATTTCTGCGAAAAATTGCAGGAAATTGACGGATAGTAGTACGGACGGACACGGACGCGGTAAGGGTGTTAGCGTTAAAGAGAAGATAAGGTCAGATGCGGGGTTCTTGCAGTGTCTTGAGGATTAGGGCGGCCTGTTCCTGATCCATCGAGTCGAGGATTTTGGTGCGGTCCCGGTCCTTGACGAGTCTCAGTACACCGGCGGCTTCCGCGGCGCTGAACGTCTTGAGTGTATCGGCGGCATTGCGCGGCTTCATTTTGGACAGGGCCTGCGCCACTTCGGTGAGCCGCTGTTGCTGGTCCGTATCTTCTTCGGACAGCTTGGCCTGGATTCCTTCGAGTATGGTTTGGAGTTCCTCGCGGAGTTGATCGAGATCGGCCTGCATGGTTTGGAGCCGCTGCTCGTCTTCCCGTACTTTTGCCTCGCGCGCGTCCAGATTCTCCCGCTGTTGCTTGATGGCGCGCAACAGGGGCGTGGCGGGATCCGGCGTGGGCGCGGTTACGGGCGGCGCGGCCTCTTTATCCTTGAAGATTCTCTCGAAGCCCTGTTGGTTGAGGTTTCCACTCATGGCCACGGGGACAAGCAGGGCCGCCGCAAACACCACCAGCGCCAGCAAGATAACCAGAAACTTGCCCATGGGCCCTGTTGCTCCTTTCCCCGGTCAGGTGCGAACCCGGCTGCGGATGCGTGCTACGGCCGCGGCGCCGGTGGCTTTTTCATCCGTCAGCTTTTGCTCGTCCTTGCGGATTGCCGCCAGGTATTCGTCCATCTTGCGTTCGCGCAGTTTCTCGACCATCTTACGCCGTTGCATCGCCTCTTCCAACTCGACGCGCCGCTCCTCCGCGACCACGCGCAGGCGCCGGATTTCCGCATCGGTATCGTCGATGAGACGGGCGACATGCCGCTCGTGCTGGTAAAACGCCCGGATTTCGCGTGCGTCGAACCGGTTGCGGGCGCGGTGTCCCGCTTCATCGAGCAGGCCCTGGCGTTCCTGGCTGAGCGAGTCGCGCTGCCGCTCGGCGGCGGACACTTGGCGCTTCGCTGATACAAAATCCTGCGCCCGCAGGTCCTGCTGGATCTGCCGGATTCGAAGCAACGTGTCAAATTGTGCCGGACGCCTGGGCACTGGTAAACCTCAGAACTTGATTTCGGGTTAGTGTAGCATAATAAACAATGGCTGCAACCCGGCAAGCCGGCTTCAGAGAAGTCAGCCTACTACGGCGCCAGGGCCTTTCGCATCCGGGCCTGGATTTCTTCAAACGGGGCGGGTTCGAACAGGCCCTGCATCAGGAACTCGCGCACGCCGGGCATCAGGCGCAACGCCGTGTCGATCTCGGGGTTGCTGCCCGGGACGTACGCCCCGATGTTCACCAGGTCTTCCGCGTCCCTGTACGTCGCCAGCACCCGGCGCAGCCGTTGCGCGAGTGCCTGATGGTCTTTTCCAGTCACGTCGATCATGGACCGGCTGATGCTCTCGAGGACGTCCACCGCCGGATAATGGCCGCGCGACGCCAGCGGGCGCGACAACGCGATGTGCCCGTCGAGGATACTGCGCGACGCGTCCCCGATCGGATCGTTCAAGTCGTCGGCTTCAACCAGCACGGTGTACATGCCCGTGATGCTGCCGTCGGGTGAGGTGCCCGCGCGTTCGAGCAGTTTCGGCATCAGGCCGTAAACCGACGGCGGGTAGCCTTTTGTTGTGGGCGGCTCGCCGACCGCAAGCCCGATCTCGCGCTGCGCCATTGCGAACCGCGTCAGTGAGTCCATCAGCAGCAGCACGTCCGCCCCTTGCGCGCGAAACCATTCGGCGACGGCCGTGGCGAGGTACGCGCCTTTCACCCTGAGCAGCGCGGGCTCGTCGGAAGTGGCGACAACCACCACCGACCGTTCGAGCCCCTGATCCTGCAGATCGACCTCGATAAAATCCTTCACTTCCCTGCCGCGTTCGCCGATCAGGGCGATCACGCTGATGTCGGCGTTCGTGTTGCGCGCGATCATTCCGAGCAGCTTGCTCTTGCCGACGCCGCTGCCCGACATGATGCCCACGCGCTGGCCCTTGCCGCATGTCATGCAGGCGTCGATGGTTCTCACGCCGGTGGCCAGCGGCTCCGTGATGCGACGGCGCTTCATGGGCCGCGGCGGATCGGCCACAAGCGGCGCACGTTGCCGGCCCGGAATCGCAGGGCCGCCGTCGATGGGCTGGCCGAGGCTGTCGACGACCCGGCCGAGCAGGCCCGGCCCAACGCTCACGGACGGGGGCCGGTGCGTGGGGATTAACAGGCTGCCCGGGCCGATCCCATCCATGTGGCCGAGCGGCATCAGCAGCACCCGCTCGCCGCGGAATCCCACTACCTCAACCGGGATCCGCGCCGAATCGCCTGCCGGCTGGATGTAGCACAGGTCGCCGATGCGGACCGGCGGTCCCGTCGCCTCGACCGTAAGCCCCACCACGTCCACGATCCGGCCGTACCGCGCAACGGGATCCGCGGTGCGGGCGCGCTCGATGTGTTGTTTGAAGCGCAACGGGGCCAAGGTCATTCCTCGTGGGCAGAGCCGTCGACATCGCACAGGGCGTTGAGGATGGCGTCAAGTTGGGATTGGATTCGGGCGTCGGCTTCCATCAGGTTTGAGGAAGCGATGCACCCGCCCGGGGTGATTGATTCATCGGCGACCACGGTCAATTTGGAAACGCCATCTATATTTTCGAGCAACTCGACCCGGCGCGATTTGACCGCTTCGAGGTCAGCCGGGTTAAGCCGCACCGTAACGTGCTCGTGGTTGGCCAAATGCTCGAGTGCCCGCTCGACCGTGCGCAACACCAGGCCGCGGTCGATGGCCGCCTCCCGCTGAAGGACCCGGGCCGCAATGGCAGTGGCCAACTCCAACACTTGCGGCGTCAGCGAGTCAATGAACGCCTGCCGCGCCTGACCAATGGCTTGGGCGGCAGCCTCGAGGGCGTCGCCAGCCTGTGCCACCGACGCGTCAAACTGCGTTTTGCCCGCTTCCAACCCCTTGCGCATGCCTTCGGCGTACGCTTCGCGGACTTTCTGCTCGGCTTCACGGCGCGCCGCGGCCAGGATGGTTTCGGGAGTCTCAGGTTCCTGTTCCGGCAGGACCAGCCCGACGAGGATGTTTTCGAGGACGTCGCGCTCGTACCGTGCCAGCGTTCGCGGGACCCGCTGCGAGGTCAATTTGAACACTCTGTTCATTACGGCACCCCATCTGCCGGCCACCGGCCGGTCGCCGGCCGGCCAAATGCCGGCCGCGAATTTGTACCAGCAGCCCTTTGCTACGGGGTCCCGCAAACCCCCTACACAATTATATCGTCTTCGTCTCCTCGGCCACGGCCCGTGATGACCAGTTCGCCCGCGTCTTCAAGCCGCCGGATCACGCCGACGATCTTTTGTTGCGCTTCCTCGACGTTTCTGAGCCGCACCGGGCCCATAAACTCGATTTCTTCCTGGATAATCTCCCGCGCCCGTTCCGACATGTTCTTGAATATTTTTTCCTTGACATCGTCGTTCGCCGCTTTGAGCGCGAGCGCCAGTTCCTTGGATTCCATCTCACGCAGCGCCCGCTGAATGCCGGTGTCGTCGACGTAGACCAGGTCCTCGAATGTAAACATCAGCCGCGCGATCTCGTCGGCCAGTTCCGGGTCGCGTTCTTCGAGATCCGCCATGATCGATTTCTCGGCGTTGCGCTCGATCCGGTTGAGAATTTCCGCCACTTCTTTTACGCCGCCGGCAAACGTAAACCCCTGGCTGAAGATCGACGCCATCTTCCGCTCGAGCACGCGCTCGACTTCGCGCACAATCTCCGGCGGCGTCCGATCCATCGTGGCAATCCGCACCACCACGTCCGACTGGATGTCCCGCGGCAACGCCGACAACACCACCGCCGATACGCTGCTGTTGAGGTGCGCCAGGATCAGCGCGATCGTCTGCGGATGTTCGTCCTGGATGAAACTGCATATTTGAGAGGCGTCGGCCCGTTTCAGAAACTCGAACGGCACTTCCTGCAGGCTGCTCTGCAATTTATTGAGGACCTCGAGCGCCCGGTCGCTGCCGAGGGCTTGTTCGAGGAGGTCGCGGGCGAACTCGACGCCGCCCTGCGCCACGTACCGTTTTGCCACGGCCATCTTGTAAAACTCGTCGAGCACCGCGACCCGCAGGTCCGCGTCGATGGTGCCCAGGCTCGAGAGGTCGAGCGTCAACTGCTCGATTTCCTCGTCGCTCATCGCGCCCAGCACCTTGCTCGCGGATTTTGGGCCGAGACAGGCCAGCAGAATCGCGGCCTTCGTCTTGCCGGTCAATTCAGCGACGTTTTGTTTTTGGCGTGCCGTGGGTTAGTCCTCCTCTTCGGCCAGCCACGTGCGCAGCAACGCCGCCACGGAATCCGGGTTTTCCTGCGACATCCGCGCCACTTCCTCATTGATCTGCTCACGCCGCACGTCTTCCGGCGTTGCCTGCGCCCGCTCGTACGCCCGGCCCTCTTCCTCTTCCGGGGACACGATAATCGCCCGGCGCAGGAACCGCCGCCCCACCACGAACACCAGCACGATCAGCGCGATTTTAGCCGCGTTCGCCGCGTAGCTCATCAGCGTCTCGAGAAGCTTGATCTGCTCGATTTCCTGGAATGCCACCCGCGCCTCGCCCAGGTTCGTAATCGTGAACGGTTGGTCGTTTATGGTGATCTCGGTTTCTTCTTCGCCCGAGCCCACCGCCGCCAGGATGTATTTCTCATACATTTCCTTTTTCTCGGGGCTGAGCCCGGTGTACTCGGTGGTCTCGTTGCCGTTGGCGTCGGTGGATTTTGTTGTTTCGCCTTCGATGATGGCGCTGACTATGTACTTCTTAACGGCGCCCGGGTGGCGGGTCAGCGTCGTCTCGGTGGTGCTGGGCTGGAAGTTCTCGATGGTCTCGTCGGTTTCATCGCTGGTTTGCAAGGCGCCGCTGGCAGACGTGCCTTCGGGCATATTGGCCGTGGCGCCAGGCGCGCCTTCCGGCAACGCGTCCCTGCTGGTGGTTTTTGTGGTGGTCGTATAGGAACTGAGGACGGCCCCGTCTTCCGACGTCATGGTGGTTTCCGTCCGCGAGTCGAAATCGCAGAGGGCGCTGACTTTCACCAGCGCCCGCACGCCCAACTGCTCGAGATCGCGGACGGCGCGTTCCTCACGGCTGCGCTCGAGCTCGCTCACGTACTCGAGGTTCGAGTTCGCAATCGAGGCAAACTCGCTCGATGGCGGCAAATGCAGCGGCGTCCCGTCCGTGGTGACGAGCGTGATGTTGTCCTCTGATAAATTCGCCCCGCCAAAACTGCTGATCGTGTGGAGGACCGCCTTGATTTCGGGTTTGTTCAGGGGGTGGCGCACATCCAGCGTCACGGCCGCCTCAGACGGCTTCTGCTGCGCCGCGAACAGATCCTCGTCGGCTTCGCGTATAAAGACAAATGACTTGTTTACAAAATCGAATTCGTTCAGTTGCCGCTGCAGTTCGCCCTGCACCGCCCGCATGTATTTGACATCCTGCATCCACCGGTTCGACATGATGTCCTGCTGCTGGAAGATTTCAAACCCCGGGGCGTGGCCCTGCGTGGTGGGGAGCCCTTTGGCGCTGGCGGCCAACCGGCCCCGGCTGCGGCTCTGCTGGGGCACCAGGATGGTCTGCTCGTTGTCCGCGAGTTCGTAGGGAATGCTTTCCTGATCGAGTAGGGCGGCGATATTGGACGTTTCCGAGGCGTCGAGGTTCTCAAACAAGCGAACGTACTGCGGCCGGCTCGCGGTCCTTACCATGAAGGCGACCACCGCGACCGTCGCCAACGCCGCGAGCACAACGTTCACCCGCGCGCTGATCGAAAGCCGTCGCCAGGCTTGATTTATCCCAATGACTAGTTGACGCAGAAAATCCACCAACCACACCTCGGCGCGTTGATAAAGCCCGTTGCATTTTCAGGAAAAACGAACAGCAGGCCGGCCGACCGCGCGCTCTACGCGGAAAAGACCTGCCTCCCGCTACGGTTGGACCCGTAGTGGCCCCTACGGTTGGACCCGTAGTGGATTCAACTGTAACCTCCGCGCTGCCGGTCAGCCGGCGCCATCAGGTACGCCCACTGACCGTTCTTCGTTCGGCTGTCCCCGGCCCCGATTTCGTGGCCCTGTTCCCCAGGAGAGCCGCACCGACCCGCGTTCAGACTTGCATGCGCATGATTTCCTCGTACGCCTGGACCATCTTGTTGCGCATGAGCATCATCGTCTGAAACGCGATATCGGCTTTTTCCACCGCCACCATGGTTTCCGTTACGTCGGATATCTCCCCGGCCACAAGCTGGCGAATCGTGGTGTCGGCCTCCGTCTGGAGCCGTTGCACCTCCCCGATCGCCTCGGCCAGCATGTCTTTGAACGAAGCACCGGAGGACGGCGGCGCAACCGGTTTTGCAAGACGCGGTTGCGTCGGCTCCACGTGCGGCGGCTGTAAGGCGATTCCCGCCAGGCGCAGTGGGTCAGCCATGCTCGGCTATCCTCATCTCTGAATGATCTCCAGCGCGCGCTGGTTCATCCGTCGTTCCGAAACCATCACGGCGATGTTGGCATCGTAAGCACGTTGAGCGGAAATCAAATCCACCATCTCGACCGCCATGCTGATGTTGGGCATCTTCACGTACCCGTCCGCATCCGCGTCCGGGTGCACCGGATTATACACAGTCCGGAATGGGCTGTCATCCGTGATGATGCGTTTTACGCGAACGCCCAGCCGTTCCGGGTTGGCCCCGGGCCGCATCTGTTCGCCGCGAAAAACCGCCAGTTGGCGCCGGAACGGGCCGCCCTCGGGCGTCCGGGTGGTTTCGGCGTTGGCGATGTTCAGGGCGATGACGTTCATACGCACCCGCTGGGCCTTCAGCCCGCTCAGCGCGATGTCTCGTCCTGAAACGCTTTGAATCATCCCCTACCCTTATCGCATGGCCGTCAGCATGGACTTGATCTCGTCAAACTGCTTGACTAACAGACTACCATATGTTGTGTAGCGATCCGTATTCTGGGCAAGCTGTGCCATTTGGTCGTCCAAGTCGACCGTATTATAATCATTCTTGGGAGATTGCACAAGCCGCTCAAACATCGGCCGGTGTGTTGACTTGTCAATGTGTTGGGGCTGCGTTGTGCGGAGAGAAACGCGCCCCTGCCCATTGAGTGCCTTCCGTAACGCCGATTGAAAATCCAGCCTGAGCGGACTGTAGTTGGGCGTGTCAATATTCGCGATGTTGCTGGCGAGGATGCGATGATTCTCTTTACAGACTTTCATCGCCGTCACCAGCAACTGCGAAGTATCGACGCCCGAAAACGCCGTCACCCGATACCTCCTTTCCTGTCTTGCCTGTCGGATCGACAGGAAGGGAGCAAGGGGTGTGCCATATAGAACACTCTTCATAAGTCTAAGTGTGGAAAGGCATTACGGGTTTTCTTTTCAAAGAGATCCTGAACAAGTCCGGAAAGCTTTGTCATTTTCAGGAGTTTTCTGCCTACTGGCCGTTTTATGCCTGATTTCGGCATTTACCGTCTCCCCATGCCGCCTTCCCGAGTAGTGGCTCAACCAAGCCTGATTGTGCACGCTTTTAGTACCTTAAACTCCAGCTTCTATAAGAAACAACAAGAGGTTTTCCAGTGAACGCATACAAGCAATTGCCGTGTACTGAGTTACAGAGTCGCCGCGTTTACCTCAAAGTCCCGGAGGGACCACCGTGAAAGTAGCCCAGGACGGCTGAGTCCTGGGTTCCTGCTGGCAAATAGCTAAAGCACCGCAATACACTCAAATAAAGACAAATAGCCCTTTTCCCTATAAGGAAATTAAGTTGTGCGAATTGGGAAGACACAGCCTCAAGGACCTCACTTCCACCACCACACCGCCCTTGGGCGGGCCGGTGTGGTGGTGTATGTTCGGGTTGGTCCTTGCCCGGACAGCAGATTTCTAAGAATTATTATAGGTTGCGATTCCGCCAACTGAGAATAGGCGAGACGTTGCAGGCCGGTTCAATGCAGCCGCAGCCGGTCTTTTCGGCCGGGGACGCGGCGGAAATCGGTTTCGACCAAAGCTGCGGCCGGCTCATTTTCCATGCCGCCATCTGTGATGAGAAACTCGAAAAGCAGCCTCGCGGAATCAGCCAGTGGAAACGCGTGGGTCTGTTTTGTTTTTCCCCAGAGACCATCTGAAAACGCCATGAAAGTCTGGAATGGGGAGGCGGCGTTTTTCCAGATTGCGGGGCAGCTTTGCGGGAAGTTGCCGGAGTTGTAATAGATGTCGAAGTATCGGGCGAACCGTTTGATGCGCTCGATGTCATGGGCGTCGATCAGATCGGTCTCGAGGACGTCGTACGGCGGGTCGGGCCTGAACGTCATGCTGTGGGGGCCGGCGTACCGCGCGAGGGGCGTGCCTTTGAGCCGTTTGAGAATGCCGACCTGCAACTCGTGCGGCCGCAACGCCACCAGCGCGTCAAACCCCCGGCCGAACGAGTCAAGACTCTCGCCCGGCAACCCGGCAATGAGGTCGGCGTGGAGGATTGCGCCGGTCTGGTTGCGCAGGAACTGGAGGTTTTCAATCGTTTTCTCCACATTCTGGCGGCGGGAAACGGCCTCAAGCGTTTCGGGGTTGCAGCTTTGGACGCCTGCTTCAAGGTGCAGGGCGCCCGGCGGAAACTGGGCAAACAGATCGAGCGTGGCCGGTGTCAGCCGATCGGGGACGATCTCGAAATGGAGCCGGACCCCGTCCTTGCGCGCAAGGAAAAAGCCGAGAATCGCTTCGACGCGATCCGGGCGCAGGTTGAACGTGCGGTCAACGAATTTGAACCGGCGCGCGCCGCGTTTCATCAGGCCCGCCAGATCGGCCAGAAACGGCTCGAGCGGGAACTCGCGCACGCCACGCTCGATAGAAGAAAGGCAAAAGGCGCAACGGTACGGGCAACCGCGCGAGCTCTCGACGTACAGGGTGCGGCGGGCGATATCCTCGCCGGTGTATTCGTCGTACGGCGAGCGGAGCCGGTCGAGATCGCCGGGCGGATCGTACAGGACTTTTTCCGCGGGAGGCTTTCCGGCCATCACGCGTGCGGCGAGATCCGCAAACGCCGGTTCGCCTTCGCCACATACGAGATAGTCGGCACAATTGAACAGCGCCGTGCCTTCATACTCGTACGAAATCTCGGGGCCGCCCACTACGACGGTAATCTCGGGCCGCTCCGCTTTTATCAGCCGGACGGTTTCCGTAATAAGGCCGATGTTCCAGATATATACACCGAGGCCGATCACCCGCGGGTCATAGTCGATCAGTGTGCGCGCTATGTGCATGGCGTCGTCGCGTATCGTGAACTCGCGAATCAGCGCGCGGTCGCGCAACGGGCCGAGATTGGCGTGCAGCCACCTCAAGCCAAAGGCTGTGTGGCCATACCGGGCGTTGGCCGTCGCGAGGACGATCGGGATGTCCATGGGATAATTATAGCGGGGGAGTGGACACTTTGGACATTGTGGACATAGTGGACACTGTGGACGTGGGGTTCCGCGGTGGGGTCGAGCTCCTGCTCGACCGGGCTTCCCACCGCTGACTCGGGTTATGGTTCGCCGCCCCCACCGCTACCACACGGTCGCGCGGGAGCGCGACCCCACCGCACCGGCCTCCAGTCACTTCTGCTTAATCGGCACTCCGCAATCTGAAAATGCGCAATTGGCGGCGGGCGAGTTGATTTCGTAGGCGGTGAAACCGATGTAGCGCGAAGTGCCGTTGAAAATACTGGGGAAGGGCGCCGCGGCGACTTTTTCCTCTTTGGAACTTGCGTGGTAAAACAGGCCGCCGTCTTCATCCCGGATGAACAGGCCGCAGTGGAGCGTGAACAGCCAGTCGGTTTTGCCTATCAACAAGATAAGCGCGGGGCTGGGTAATTCTGCTTCGGCAGTGGCGGCGGAAGCCGCGGGCACGTAATCAAGGGTCATTTCCTCGTCGACGGCGGTGGCGGCCAGCGTTTCGATTTGTTTCAGGGTATAGAAATGCCGGCGGCCGATGGTGCGTGTAGATTTTTCGGTGGCGGCGCCGAGCGAGTCCGTTACGTTTTTGCAGAACGCGTTGCTGCCGATCCAGTCGGCCACCATGAAATGATTTCGGTTTTCAAATGCGATCTCGCCGTTGCGGTACCGGATTTTCTGCAGGAGGTCAAAGGCATCCCGATAAGATTTTGCAGCGGCCAACGCGAGCGTTTGTTCAACAAACGTGACGCAGTCGACCTTCGAGAGGTCCATGAGCGGATCGGCATCGTAGGGCGCGCCGGGGCCTTCTCCGAGCGGGTCGGGGGCGTACGGAGTGCCAATCGCGGCGCGGGCAAGATCGGCCACCCGGCCGGCGTACCGGCACTGGCGCGCGTTGAGGCCGGCCAGACAGGCGTCTACGTCCGCCGGCGTCATTTCAAACAGCGGCACCGCAAACATGGCCATCGAAACCAAAATCACCATTCGGTTCATTCTCCCAAACCGAATATACCAAAAGCCCGTTGGAAAAAGCAGGCGCGGTCGTCTCGCCCGTGCCGTCAGGAAATATGGGGACGCTGCCCTAATTTCCAGTAGAACGCTTTTTCGATATTCCAGGCCCGAAAGAAATTAGGGCAGCGTCCCCATATTTCCCTCTTGCCTTGTGCGGTAAAAGGAGTTAGTATTGCGGCGAGTTCCGGGAAGCGAGTGTGATTGATGCTTATTAGAAAGGGGAAATAACCATGAAGATGCTGAGTGTGGTTACGTTGTTGGCGGTGGCGTTGGTCGCGTTGCCGGCGGGAGCGCAGTTGCCGCCATCGACGAGTCTTGAAGGGTTCGGGTTAAAGATTTTCCGCGTGGAAAGCGCCCTTTACCCGTTTGTGCAGGTGTACTTCCGCACGTTCGACCAGAATATGATGCCGCTGGTGAACCTCAACGAGTTGAATATCGGCATCATGGTCAAAGGCCGCTCGTACGACATGGCCAAGCGGCAGTACATGGTGCAGTCGATACGCAACCGCGAAGAAGCCATCCGCACCGTCCTTGTCATTGATTGCAGCAAAACCATGGCAGGCCCGCCGTTCACCGAAGCCCTCAGAGCGATGGCCCGGTACATCGACAGCAAGCGCAAACAGGACCAGGTCGCCGTGATCGCCGTGAACGACGCGACGCCCGGATACGAGGTGGTGTCGAATTTCGAGCGGGACGGCGCGGCGCTGGGCAGGCGGCTTGGCGACGTCCGGTGCGACGGGAATACGACACGCCTGTTTGATGCGATCGCGGCCGCGATGCAGATGTGCGGGATGGTGTCGCAAGGCGGCACGCAGACCAGCGACGCCGAGTACATCGTGTCGAGCTCGATCGTCGTGTTTTCAGACGGCAAAGACGAAGGCAGCAGCCTGTCGCGCGAAGAGTTGAACAGCCGCATCACCGCGCTGAGAATCCCCATCCCCATTTACTCGTTGGCCTATACAAAAGTCGATCCGACGCATCTGAAAAACCTCGAGGCGCTGTCCAAGAATTCGTTCGGAATCTATTACCCGCTGGGCGAATCGATCGAGCGGATGCAGCGGTGCGTCGAAGAAATTCAAAATATCCTGCAGAACGACTACGTGGTCACATTCCGGGCGTACTTGCCGGTGGATGGCGAAAGCCATGCTTTGAAGGTTGGGCTCGAGTATCCGTCGCGCAGCGGTAAAATGACCTACCAGAGCACCGAATTCGAGGCTATCGAGCCGCCACCGGTAAAGCAAATCCTCGATGCCCAGGCCAAGGTCGCGCAGATGCTCCAGCCGCTGCCGGACGGCAACCCGTACATGCAAAACCCCCATGTGACCGCCACTCCGGCTGAGGCGCCCGCCGCACCGCCGCAATAAGCGCCGTGCGCGACGGCCGTGCAGGAAGGGAGCTTGCCGATGCCTGTTTTACTGGCCCTGGTTCTTGTGTCGATCGCGCAACCGGGACCGGTGCTGGGTGTGCAGGACGGCCAGTTTACGCTGGACGGCCGGCTGGCGTTTCTCCTCGGTTGCAGCTACTACGGCGCGTTGGGAGTCAATGATGAGGCCGCGCTCGAGGCGGACTTGAACGACCTCGAGCGCATCGGCTTCAACTGGATCCGCGTGTGGGCGACCTGGAACGCATTCGGCAACGACACCTCGGTCTTGACCGCTGACGGCGCGCCCAACGCGCGTTGCCTCGATCGCCTGACACGGTTGTGCGAAATGGCCGGGAAACGCGGGATGGTGGTCGAAGTAACCGTGAGCCGGGGTGAGGACGACTGTTTTCCCCATGACGTAAAGAGCCACCTGGCGGTTGTGGAACAACTGGCGCGGACGGTGAAGCCGTTTCGCAACGTCTATTTCGATCTCGGCAACGAGCGCAATGTACGCGACGGCCGGTACGTGCCAATGGGGGAAGTGGCAAAACTCGCTGCCGCTGTCAAGGCCATCGATCCCGAAAGGGTATGCACCGCCAGTAACGCGGGCGGCGATCTCGAACCCGAGAAAGCCACCCGGTACATGACCGAGGGCCGCGTGGATTTCATTGCGCCGCACCGTCACCGCGATCCCGAGACGCCGGCCGGAACGGAAGCCTACACGCGATCGTTGCGGCGCGCCTTGGAAGAGGCGGGGCGCGTTGTGCCGGTCCATTTCCAGGAGCCGTTCAGACGCGGCTATCAGGACTGGGCGCCGTCCGCCGAGGATTTCATGCGCGACCTCGAGGGGGCGCGCGACGGCGGCGCGGCGGGCTGGTGTTTTCACAACGGCGCCACACGCTCGGCCAACGACGGCCGCCCGCGCAGAAGTTTTGACATGCGGCGGGGCGAGGGCCGGCTGTTCGCGCAGTTGGACGCCGAGGAGTTGCGGTTTTTTCGCCTTCTGGAGCAACAGAATTCGAAGAGCGATCACGCCGTAGTGGACGCTAACACGACTTTTTTGGAAAGAGCTCTTGGGACGCCACTGGTTTCGAGCGAGGGGATCCTCACGCCCTGCCAGGGGACGTCAGGAACAGTAAAATTAGCCACCGGCTGGCAGGGCTCAGGATGACAGGCTTTAATTTTAGTTTTGCGTAACAAAAAAATCGTTTGAGAGGGTGTTCTCGCTCAGGAGTAGACTAATGGCTACAGAAAACCGGTCGGCGATCCCGGCTACCGGCGATGTGACGATGCCGAGCGGCGGAATCAGTCGCGGGCCTTGCGTGGTGTCGCTAAACCCGGCCCTCGTGTACCGCGAGTACGCGCTTGATGCTCCGTCGATCACCGTGGGCCGGGACGCGGAATCCTGCGACATCGTCTGCTCGGGCGCCACGATATCGCGCAGGCACTTCCGCATCCACCTGAAAGACGGGTCGTATTACCTCCAGGACCTCAACTCGACCAACGGCGTATTTGTCAACCGCCGCCGAATCCTTACTGAAACCCGCCTCAACGACGGCGATCTGATCGGCATCGGGTCCGAGTCGATCGACCACCTGCGGTTTCAAACTGAAACCGGGCGGAAGAAGGCGTGGACAGTCGAGTTGCCGGCCAAACAGGCTTGGACGATTGGTCGGAGCCCGCAGAGCGACGTGACGCTGGCGTTCGAGTCGGCCGTGTCGTGGCGTCACGCCACGTTGCGGCCCCGCGGCGGCCGCATCGAGATCGTGGACGGCGGCAGCCTCAACGGGACGTGGCTCAACGGCCGGCGCGTCGGCAAATGCGTGCTTGAACCGACGGACGCGGTCATGATTGGCTCGACCGTGCTGCGATTCGAGCTGCTGCCGGACGGCCGGTTGCGCGTGATCCGCCGCGACTGCGGCGACGAAATCGCGGTGGAGTGCATCGGCCTGACGCGGCAGGTCGGCGGCCGGGCCGGGCGGAAGATTCTCGACCGGGTCAGCCTGTGTATCAAGCCGGGCGAGTTTGTCGGGCTGCTCGGGCCGAGCGGCGCGGGCAAATCGACCTTGCTCAAGGCCATCAACGGCTACAACCCGCCCGGCTACGGCTGCGTGTTGCTCAATGAGACGCCGCTGTACCGGTCGTTCGACATGTTCCGCAACAGCATCGGCTATGTCCCGCAAGACGACATCGTGCATCCCGAACTCACGGTCGAATCGAGCCTTGACTACGTGGCGCGGCTGCGATTGCCCGCCGACGTGACGACCGAGCAGCGGCGCGACCTCATCGACTCGACCATCGAGACGCTCGGCCTGAGCCATGTCCGCAAGAGCCGAATCAGCGAACTCAGCGGGGGCCAGCGCAAACGCGTGTCGATTGGGTGCGAACTGATCACGCGCCCAAGCCTGCTGTTCCTTGACGAGCCGACCTCGGGCATGGACCCCAGCACGGAAGAGCGGCTGATGCGCCACTTCCAGTCGATGGCGCGGCGCGGCACCACCATCCTGATCACCACGCACATCCTCTACAACCTCGACATGCTCGACCGGGTCGTTATCTTGGCGCGGGGCCGGCTCGTGTTTTTTGGGACGCCCCGCGAGGCGATGCAATTCTTCACCATCGACGGCAAACCGGTCGAGCGGGCCACGCAGATTTTCGATATCCTCGAAGCCATCGGCGCACCGTCCGGCGCCGATTCCAAGGACGCGGTTGCGGCCGAGTACGAGCGCAAATACCTCGAGTCGGAGTTGTACAAGCGCCACGTGTGCGGCGAGATGTCCGAGATGGGCGGCCAGATGCTGACGTTCGCGCAACAGGATGGCCAGACCGGCGGCAAAACGCGCGACGACGACGCGGCCAAAGGCGCGCAGCGCAAGCATCTTAAGTCGCTGCTCGAAGCGCCGGCCGTCGGCAGCCGCAAGGGCCTGTCGCTGGACGTGGTATCGCCGCGGTCGCTGTCTACGCTGACGCGGCGCAATTTCGCGATCAAGCTGGTGTCGTTGAAGCGTGCGCTGTTTTACTTGACGGTCCCGCTGGTGCTGGCGCTGGTGACGCTGTCGCTGCGGACGGCCGATTTCCCCGACGACGCGCTGATGGCGCAGAAAAAAACGGAAATTGCCACGCAAATTCATGGCGGCCGAGTCGACCTCGGCGATCCCATCAAAAAACTGCTTGCGCCCGACGGGCTGAACGACCCGCGGCCCGCCGAAGACGTCGTGTTCAACCTGAAACACGAGGGCCTGCCCAACCTGCCCACGCCGATAAGCGTACTGCTGATGTTCGTGATGACGTCGGTCTTTATGGGGACGCTGATGTCGTGCCTGGACCTCTCGACCGAGCGGCCCATCTACATCCGCGAGCGGATGGCCAACCAGAAGATCGCCGATTACGTCGGCTCGAAACTGCCGTTTCTTCTGGCGATCACGGCGGTCCAGATTCTCGTATTTCTGGCGTTGTGCCGGTTGAAACCGGGGCTGCGCCAGTTCGATTTCCCGTCGGCCTACCTGGCGATGGTGGCGATGGCGTGGACGTCATGCGCGCTGGGCCTGTTCCTCAGCGCGATCGACCCGACCGCGGGGCAGTTCAGCGTGGTGCTGGCGATCGTGGCGGTGCTCCCTCAACTGGTATTTTCCGGCGGGCTCGGGCCGGACTTCTACGCGGGCATGTCCACCGTCATGAAAGTGTTCGCAAACGCGCTGCCGGCGCGGTGGGGGCTCGAGATGCTGACCTCGGCGTTTTACCACCATCCGGATCGCGCCGCGCTCGAGTGGATAACGCGTTTCGTGCCCGATAGCATTGGATTTGATTTCGGCCCGAAGGTATACTGGCGCAACACGCTCGTTCTGGCGGGCCAGGCGTTCGGCTGGCTGGTGCTTTGCAGCCTGGCGCTGAAACGCCTGGACAAGGCAAGATGAATTTCGGATTGACGAAGGTCTTTCAATGGCTGAGCCGTTAGCATCAGATAACGATAAAACGGTCGTTGTTGAGCAGCCGACCATGGCCAGCCCGGATCCCCGGTTCAAGTTGATCCGCTGCCTGGGGTCGGGCGGTATGGGCGACGTCCATCTGGCGGAAGACTCGAAGCTGCGCCGGATGGTCGCCATCAAGACGATCCGGGCCGACCTGTGCAAGGACGATGAGATCTGCAAGCGGATCGAACGCGAGTGCCTGCTTCACGCCAAGATCGGCTCGCACCCGCACATCGTCACGTTGTTCGACCGCATCGAGCACGGTAGCCAGATCAATCTCGTCATGGAATACGTCGAAGGCGAAACCCTTCAGGACCTCCTCACCAAAGGGCGCGCGGGCGCGGCGTCGGGCGGGCGGAGCCTGTCGTGGAAAGACGGCATCAACATCGCTGTGCAGACGCTCGAAGCCCTCGGCAGGATCCACGCCCACGGCATCGTTCACCGCGACATCAAACCCAGCAACATCATTGTGACGCGCGACGACGCCGGCGCGTACTGCGCCAAACTCATGGATTTCGGGATCGCCCGGATGCAGGCCGACGACGAGCAGTCCACCATGCTCACAAAAGACGGCGCCGGCAGCCCGGGCACCCCCACCTACATGGCCCCCGAACAGATCGATCCCAAGACGTTCGGGCCCGTGTCGTCGGCCACCGACGTCTACGCGATGGGCGTTATGCTCTACCAGATCCTGTCGGGCCGGCCGCCGTTCGTCGGCAGCATCACCGAAGTGTTCAATGGCCACGTCAATTGCCAGCCGCCCGCCATCGATTTCCACGGCGACACCACGGTCCCGCCGGAAATTAAAGAGATTCTCGACTGTGCGCTGGCCAAGAAACCCAGCCAGCGGTTCCCGTCGGTGAAAGTGTTCCGCGAGGAGTTGCTGCGCGTGGCACAGGGTTCGCTCAAGGGCGCGCCCGGCGGTGCTCCCGGATGCGCCGGCGAAGACACCAACAGGACCATGCTGGCATCGAGCGCCGGTGCGGCCGCCGCCGGGCCGGAAGGCCATGGCGCCACGATGCTCGATACGTCCGGCACGAGGCCGCGCGCGAACATCAGCACGGGAAAACTGGTTGCGGTCATTGTTGTATTGTTGCTGGCGGCCGCGGCGGTTGCCGCCTACTTCATTTTTGCCGGCGGGAAATCGGAGGAGGCCGCGCCCGCCGACAAAAATGCGCCGCAAGATGTCCAGACTGCGCCGGAAAACGCGTCGGCTCCGGATGGCAGTTCCGTTGCACCCGCGCCACCTGGTGCGGCCGCGCCAACCACGCCGCTGCAGCCCGCGCCCGTGCCCACGCCGGGAACGCCTCAGCCGCCTGCCGCCATTACGCCGCCGCTTGGCGCAGGGCAGTCCGTTGTGCCCGCACCGGGCGCCGCTCCGGCTTCGCCTTCGGTGTCGCAGCCGACGCCCGCGGATTCCGGACCGAAGACTTCCGCGCTCGAGGCGTTCGAACAACGGCGCAAAGAACAGTCACCGGCCCCGGCAGCGTCCGTAACGACGACGCCCACCGCGCCACCGGTTTCCGAACCGCCCGCGGCAACGGAACCACCCAAACCTAAACCGAAGGCGCCGGCGCCAAAAGCGGCTGAAAAGACGCCGGCACCCGAGGCTGCAAAGCCGGCCGAGCCGCAAACACCCAGCACGGGCGGCGGCTGGAAAGTTATTGAGAATAAAGATCGGAAAGTAAATTGAATAAAAGTGGTCGCATGGAAGTCAGTTGGCCACAGAGGGGAATCTAGAGGACAAGAAGGAGGGTTTTGCGATGAAGAACAAGAGGTTGCAACTGGCGATCGTCGTGCTCATGCTTTCCAGCCTCGTGGTAGCCGGATGCGAGACCGCTGCCGGGTCGGCCGGTTTGGGCGCGGGCATAGGCGGGCTTGCTGGCGGCATCATCGGGCATCAGTCCGGCCATGGTTGGGAAGGCGCGGCGATCGGCGCGGCGCTGGGCGGTTTGACGGGCCTGATCGTGCACGACATCAAGTCGCGCCAGGTGAAAACGGCCCAACAGACCGCGCAGGAATACAACTACCAGCCCGCCCAGGGATTCAAAATGGACATGCGGGGCGGCAGCGTGTCGCCCGGCACGGTCCAGGCCGGCCAGAAGGTGACGTCCACGATGCAGTATGCCGTGCTGGGAGCCGGCAGCGGCGTCAAGGTCGATGAGAAAGCGGAACTGCACCACAACGGCGAGGTGGTGGCGAAACTCGCGGAGCGCACCGTGGACCGCACCGACGGCACGTGGGAAAACGAGTTGGCCATCGAAGTTCCCAAAGATGCGCCTACGGGTGAATACGTGATTGCGCAGCGGGTGAGCGCGGGCGGGCAGAACTACGGGCGTGACAGTACCTTCAACGTGACGACGGTGACGGCAAAATCGCCTGCGGTCACTGTTGGCGGCGAGATGCAGGTCCGTGTAGCCGCGGTTCGGTAGGTACTCCGCGAGACGCGGGGACAGTTTGCCATGAGGCTTTGTCTCGCCCGCAAACGATGAAAATGGGCCTTGGCCCGTCGTTCAAAGTTTGAAGCAGTTCAAACGGTAAGAAATCCAACGGTAGAGCGGGGAGGGTTTCGAGGCCCTCCCCCTCGTCAAACCGTACGTGCGGTTTTCCCGAATAACCGGCGACTGTCGGTTTTCCCCGGTTTTCCCTCAGTTTTCCTGCAGACCGTAGGCCAGGAGAAGGAAATGCCATGATGATAAGATCGGCGGCTGTTTTGTTTACGTGTTATTTGGGTTTCATGGCGTGGGCCTGTAACGGCTGGGCGGTGGGTGCGCCTGTTCCCGTCGTGTCGCGCGGCGTGTCCGGCCGGCAAGGGCAGGCCAGTGCCGTGGTCGTGATTCCTGCGAACGCACAACCCATTGCCGAATACGCGGCCGATGAATTGGTTCGCCACGTTGAAATGGCGACCGGGGTCAGATTGTGCGTTATGAAGGAATCGGCCGTGTCGGAACCGGCCCCGCATCGTATCTACGTCGGCCATACGCGGGCGGCCGCCGAAGCCGGCATCGACGTCGATACGCTTGCTTCCGAGGCGTTCGTGTTGCGGACTTTGGGCAACGATCTGTTCATCGCGGCAAAAGACGGCCCCGGCGGACCGCTCGACATGAACAACACGTTCAGCGGTTGTCTGTGGGGTGTTTACGAAGTGCTGGAACGGGGAGCCGGCGCGCGCTGGCTGTGGCCGGGCGACTTGGGCACCTACGTTCCGCAAGTTCACACCCTCGCGCTGGGCCACTACGACGAGATGGTCTTGCCTCGGTTTGCGCATCGCATGCTGCGCCCAAGCATCAGCCCAAAGAATCCTCCCAACGGCGATTTGCGATTGGCGTTCAGCGAAACGGAACGGGAACAGTATGCCCGCGCACAAACGGTGTTTCTTCGGCGCCACCGTATGGGGAGTTCCGCCAACACGTATTTCACGCAGCGCACATCCGGTTCGGGCCACTCGTTCGAAGGCTGGTGGGAACGGTACGGCAAGGAGCATCCGGAATGGTTCCAACTTTGCCGCGACGGCCGGCGGGGACCCGCCGATCCCAACCGGCCGGCAAAATTCACGATGTGCGTGTCGAATCCGGGGCTGCACCGGAAGATCGTCGAGCTTTGGAAAGAAGAACGCGCGAAATATCCCCGCGAACCTGTAAACATCGGCATTGGCGAGAACGACACATCCGGCGTATGTTGTTGTCCGGATTGCCTGGCATGGGACGGGCCGGCGCCCAATCTCGAAGGCCTGCCTCCCGGCCTCGAACGATCATACCAGCCAACGCAGGCATCGAACCGGTACGCCCGCTTCCTCGATGCGGTCCAAGCCCTGGCCGCGGAAACGGACCCCGGCGTCAACGTGCATTTCTACGCATTCGAGAACTACTTTTGGGCGCCTTCGCCGGATATCCAGCTTAACAAGAACGTCGTCGTCGGGTTTGTGCCCTGGTTCCGATGGGCGGGTTGGTTTCCGCGGACGATCGAGGAGCATGAATGGATCAAGCAGCAGTGGTTGGGCTGGCAGCGCAGCGGCGCTTCGGTGTATTACCGGCCCAACTGGTTTCTCGACGGCTGGAGCATGCCGCACGTCTACCCGCACCAGTTCGCCGATGCCGTTCAGTTCTACGCGCGGAACGGCATGATTGGCGCCGACTTCGATTCGCTGATGGGCCAATGGGCCGCGCAAGGTCCGAACTTGTACTTATTGGCCCGCATCCACGTGCGGCCTGACGCGCCCGTGGACACGCTGCTGGACGAGTTCTACTCCGCGTTCGGGCCAGCGAAGAAGGCGGTCCGAAAATATTTCCGCTATTGGGAAGATTACTCGATCGAGAATCGCGAGCGGGCAGCGAATTCGATCAAGACGCGCCGCGGCGGCGCCTTCCGACGTTACGCGATGTATGCGCTGGTTGCGGATGAACTCTACCCGCTCGAAGTGTTTGCGCCCGCCCAGAAGATTATTGACCGCGCCAAAGCGGCGGCAGGGAAAAATCCCGGCTCCGAGTACGCGCGACGCGTCGCGTTTATCGAGGAGGGATTGAACCACGCGAGAACATGCGTCGAAACCGCCAAAGTGATGAACGACCCGCAAGCTAAGGTCGCGGAGAAGTCTGCCGCGATAGACCGGCTCATCGCGTATCGCCGAAACGTCGCACCGCTCGGTATCGCCAACCTGGACCGGCTGTCCGTGATTGAATTGGAAAGCTGGAGGGACGTCTCCGGCTTTGCCGCGCGGGCAAAATGACTGTCCTGACCCGCAAAGACCGCTAACATGATCCCACACGAGGTCCCTGCAGGCACTCCGTTGCGGGTCTGTGGGCATATCCCACGTTCGTCCCGCCATCCGGTCAGTCCCTGTTTTTTGCCAGGGTTTGGATGGACTCGATGAGTGCGGCGGAGATGTAGGCGTTGTCGTCGTCGGACATGGCGGGGTGTGTCGGGATGCAGAACAGCCGGGCGCCGATTTCTTCCGACAACGGGAGGGCCTGGCCGGGGGTGTGCCTGCGCAGGAACGCGTGGGCCTGGTATGCGGGCGGGTTAGCCACGAGCAGGCGGACGCCGTACGTCTCGTCCATCATTTTCATGAGTTGGTCGCGTGTCTCGCCGGCCCATTCCGGCGGCACGAGGCAGGTGTAGAGATAGTAGGTGTGCAGGCAGCCATCCGGCTCGAATGGCAGCGTGATGCCGCGTATTCCATCCAGCATTTCCGACCGCGCCGCGGCAAGCCGGCGACGGGCGGCGATGAACGAGTCGAGCTTCCCGAGTTGAATCAGGCCCACGGCCGCCTGGACTTTGTTCATCACGTAGGACGACCCCCACAGTTCCGGATTGCTCAGCCCGTAGAACCGCCCCGCCCGGAAAAACTCCGCCACGGCGTCGTCGTCGGTGGTTATCATGCCGCCCTCGCCAAGCGTCACCATGTTTTTCATCGTATGGAACGAAAAAACCGTGAGCAGACCGTCCTTGCCGAGTTTCCGGCCTCGATACTCGCCGCCGCACGCCCGCGCCGCGTCGCCGATCACGGGGAGCGGCCCGTGTTTTTCGTGTGGGTGGCGCCGGGCCACCTCGAGCAGGTCGTCCAGCGGCGCGGCAAGCCCATTCATGTGTACGGGGCAGATGGCGCGTGTGCGCGGCGTGATCCGCTTCTCGACGTCGTTCGGGTCGAGCTCGAGCGTCCGCGGATCGATTTCGCCCCACACCACCTGGCCGCCACCCGCTACAACCGCCAGCGGCGTGGCCACAAAGTTGATTGCCGGCACAATGACCTCATCGCCCGGCTCGAGGTCGAGGTAACGCATCGCGAGGTCCAGCCCGGGTCCCGCGCTGTTAAGGGCGACGGCGTGTTTCGTGCCGACGTACCGGGCGAACGCCTCCTCGAACGCCTGGATCTGCGGGCCGCTGAACCCGCGGCTGACCTCCAGCGAGTCCCGCATCGCCGCCACCGCCGCTTCGATCTCATCCTCGCCGTACGCGCTTCCAAGCAAAGGCTCGCCTTCCCACAGCGTTTTGGGCTTGTGTTTGAGGATCTGTTGCCGTTCTTGGGGGTCTATCATGGCGTTTTCCTTTTATGCGATAGTCTCTCTGATTGCGGCTTCACGGACGCACACGGACGCGGTGTTTCGTGCTGTGTATTTTGCACGGTTACTCCAGGGTGATGCGGGCGCCGGTTTTCGCGCTCTCATAGCAGGCCGCGAGTACAGCTTGGCTCCACCGGCCGTCTTCCCCGCTGACCGGCGGGGGCGTGTCGTCAATCACGGCCTGCGAGAATGCTTCCACTTCCGCCTTATACATGTTCACCGGCGCGGGCGCAATCATGAATCCGCCGCCGCTGTCCCGTTGCTGGCGAGCCTCATACGCGCCGGTCTCGCCTTCGAGCCGCGCCACCATCGTACCCGCCTTGCCCTGGCCGATCGTGCCTTCCGCCAGGATGCTACCAAACGTGCCATAGATTTCGAGCCGATTCAGCGAACTCGAGTCGGGCACGCAAAACAGGCAATCCACCACGCCCTTCGCGCCGGACGCGAATTCGAGCAGCACCACCGCCGTGTCTTCGCTTGCGTAATCCTGCACAAAACTGCCCGTCAAGCAGGAGACGCTGCGCGCCCGGCCAAAGAACATCTCGAGCAGGTCGATGCAATGGCCGCCGAGGTCCATGAGGCTGCCGCCGCCACCCTGCTTGGGAATCTGGCGCCACGCCCCATCGATCGGCGGGTACCAGCACGACAGTTGCGCCCTGCCAAACACCGGCGTGCCGAGCCGTGCCGAGCGCACCAGCTCGAGCGCCGCCCGATGCTGCGCATGGAACCGCATCATAAAGCCGGTCCCAAGTTTCACACCCGCAGACGTGCACGCCTCGATCATCGCATCGCTCTCGGCGACGGTCATTCCCAGCGGTTTCTCGCACAGGACGTGCTTGCCCGCCGCCGCGGCCCGTTTGACCTGCGAACAGTGCAGCCAGGCCGGTGTGGCCACATAAACGACGTCCGCGTCGCACCCCAGCAGTTCCTCTTCGTTCAAGCACGCCTTTGCGCCGAATTGCGCTGCAACCTCCTTGTTTGCAGCGGGATTGACGTCAAAAACGGCGGTCAATTCAGCGTTCTTGGCCTTGACGATACCTTCCGGAATAGTCCTGCGTCGCGCTATCCCGCCCGACCCCCACACGGCCCATTTCGTCTTCATGCTCAATCTCCCAAGCCGATTGTGCGACCCGTCTGGGACGCCTCCCGGCAGTTGTGGGAGGTGTCCCATTTTTGCACTCTTCCTACAGCCTGAGACCCGGAAGCCTCTAGACTGAATACGCGGCAATCACCTTCTTGATGCCTTGCGCGATGCCGTGCATGTGGTGTTCCTCGTAGGTCGGGAAAATGAACGTGATAAACGTCCGGGACTGGTGCCAGATCGCGTTGGGCACGTTCACCTTCGTGTAATCGACCGCCGCCGGGTCCGCGTACTCTTTCGACTTAAACGGGAACCCCGACCGGCCGTAAGCATTATGCTCCTGGAACGCCCGTTCCGTGTGGCACTGCGGCCAGAACACCCGCCAGCACGGCGCGCCTTCCGCGCCAAGCGCCTCGAGAAACTGGCCCATGTCGCAAGACATCCGGTCGATGTCCAGCGTGATTGGGAACACGTACCAGCCATTGCGCCGGTGCGGCGTGTCGACGGGCAAGTACAGGATCTGCGGAATCTCCCCGAGTTCTTCGAGCAGGATGCCCGCGTTACGCCGCCGGCGCGGCATGTTCCACGAGTCCATCCGGTCGAGCTCGGCGAGCCCGATGGCCGACTGCATCTCGGTCATGCGGTAGTTGAACCCAACCATGTTGTGGATGTACGGCAGTTTCTGCTCCATTTCGAGCAGCCGCAGCCGCTCGCGCACGTCGTAACCGTGGTCCCGGAAACTCCGGCACCGCCACGCGACCTCCTCGTCGTCCGTGGTGACCATCCCGCCCTCGCCGCCCGTCGTGAACGTCTTGTTTTGGCAAAAGCTGCACGCGCCGACGTGACCGATGCTGCCGGTTTTTCGGCCTTTGTACTCGCCGCCGAACGCTTCCGCGTTGTCCTCGATGACGAACAGGTTGTGCGCGCGCGCCAGCTCGCAGATGGGATCCATGTCGGCCACATTCCCGTAAAGATGGACGGGCATGATGGCTTTTGTCCGCTTGTTGATCAGCTTTTCTGCACTCTCAACGCTGATGCAGTGGTCCTCGCGGTTGACGTCGGCGAACCGCGGTACCGCGCCCGCTTGCACAATCGAAAACGAGCTGGCGATGAACGTGTAGCTAGGCACGATCACCTCGTCGCCCGGCCCGATCCCCAGCCCGGCCAGGGCCGTGTGCAGCGCGCTGGTGCCGTTGGTGGTGCTGACGGCGAACCGCGAGCCCTGCCACGCCGCAAACCGTTTCTCGAATTCCATTCCCCGGCTGCCGGTCCAATAGTTGACCTTGCCGCTGCGCAACGTATCCGCCACCGCAGATACCGCCGCCTCGTCAAGACACGGCCAAGGCGGCAGAGGCCCCTCCACCGACTTTTTGCCGCCGTCGATTGCCAGCTTGTCCGCCATCGCGTCCTCCATAAGGCTGTAGACCGTAGACTGTAGGTAAGAGCCCGCGTGATTGTAGATCACCCATCACGCCCGCCGCCACCCCCGCAGAGTGAGCCCCTCTTTGATCGGTCGGATCGGTCGGATCCGTCCGATCGGTCGTTTCCCAAGCGCACTCGGCACTTCGCACCTTCTTGACTTGCACCGAAATCCGCTGATAAAGTCTGATTCTCCGATAGTCTGGTAGCGAGCCTTGTTTTGAGGCCGGTGGCCGGGGTCCAGATCATGCTCCAGGAATGTATTGCATCACTTGTCCAACGGCGAGACTTAACGCGCGAGCAGGCCGCCGCGGCATTGCGCGAAATCATGTCCGGCGACGCAACACCGGTGCTTACCAGCGGGTTTCTCGTCGCCCTCATGATGAAAGGCGAAACCGTCAACGAAATTACCGGCCTCGCCGAGACCATGCGCGCCATGGCAACCAAAGTCGTCACATCCCGCCGCCCGCTCGTGGACACCTGCGGCACGGGCGGCGACCGGTCCGGCACGTTCAACATCTCGACGGCGGCGGCCTTTGTGGTGGCGGGTGCGGGCGTGGCGGTCGCCAAACACGGCAACCGCAGCGCATCGAGCAAATGTGGCAGCGCCGACGTGCTCGAAACGCTGGGCGTCAACATCGAAGCCTCGCCGGACATCGTCGGCAAGTGTATCGACACAGTCGGCATCGGGTTCCTTTTTGCCAGAACGCTGCACACCGCCATGAAACACGTCGCCGGGCCGCGCACCGAACTGAAGATCCGCACCGTGTTCAACATCCTCGGTCCGCTCACCAACCCGGCGGGCACATGCGGCCAGGTGATGGGCGTTTTTGACTCAAAACTGGTCCAACCCATCGCCCAGGTGCTCGCGAATCTTGGCACCCGGCGGGCATTTGTCGTGGCAGGTTCCGATGGGCTCGACGAACTGACGTTGTCCGGCCCGTCGTTGGTTGCCGAAGCGCATGGGGGAGAGGTCCGGTCGTACGAGGTGGCGCCAGACCAGTTTGGGCTGGCGCAAGCACCTCGCAAAACCCTTCTTGGCGGCGACGCCGCGGTCAATGCCGCCATTTTGAAAGGCGTGCTCGAGGGAAAGCCTGGCCCGTGCAGGGATATCGTGCTGCTGAATGCCGCCCCAGCCCTGATTGCCGGCGAAGCCGCGGCCGACTGGCCGTCCGCGGTGCGCATAGCCGCGCAATCTATTGATAGCGGCGCTGCGCTGGCCGCCCTGGAGAAGCTCATAATCGCCTCGAAAGACTTGAGAGAATGATTATAAGCCTGACTCCCTCGAGAATTGTTTTGACCTTGGCGGTGATTCTTTGTGTGGCGGTTTCGGTGTTCTTTTTCCACGAAGGATTGCCATGGGTTGTGGGTTTCGTGCTGTTCTGGGGCGGGGTACAGGGCTTGCTAGAGTTGATTCAGCGTTGGAAAACCAGGCGGTGGCGTAGCAGGTAAAGCGTAATGCCTGTGCGGATAAGCGAGATCAAGACGATCAAACGCATCAAAAGCTTCTTAGCCCGTTTAGGCCGCTTTAGTGGGCTCCTCTTTGCACCCGGCTTCAGCCGGGGTGAAGATGGTGCAACCGTCTGAGAGGGCGCTTTAGCGTCACTTCTCGGCAAGCTTTAGCAGGATGAGGGCTAAAGCTGTTTGGAAGTCGCGCTGAAGCGCGCTATTATTGTTTCCTGAGATTTAACCACCCCGGCTGAAGCCGGGTGCAAAGAGGAGCCCGCCAAGGCAGGCTAAGGCATTGCCCTTCAGAAGCCTCTTTCCGTAACGGTTGTTATGATTCTTGACGAGATCTGCGAGCACAAAACACTCGAAGTGGCACGGCGGCAATCGGCGATGCCCGTTGGTCAGTTAGTCGAAGCCGCGAGGGCCGCGTCCGTTCCGCGTGATTTTGCCTCGGCGCTGAAACAGCCCCGCATGAGTCTTATCGCTGAAATCAAGCGCCATTCGCCGTCCAAGGGCAAGCTGATGGATTGCGACGACCCGCGGGCGCTTGGAAGGCTGTACGAGGAAGAGGGGGCGCGCGCAATCAGCGTGCTCACGGACGCCGAGTTTTTCCATGGCACGCTCGATGACCTGGAACGAGTGCGAGCCGGGGTCAGTTTGCCGTGTTTGCGCAAAGATTTCGTGATTGATGAATACCAGATTCATGAAGCGCGGGCACACGGGGCGGATGCGATTCTGCTTATCATGCGGATTTTATCGGACGTGCAAATGAGCGACTATCTACAACTGGCGCGGGAGTGGGGGATGGGCGTCCTGACCGAGACGCATTCGGCGGGCGAAATCGAGCGGGCGGTGAATACGGGCGCCAAGATCATCGGCATCAACAACCGGGATCTCGACACGTTCGCGACCGATTTGAATATGACCCTGGAGTTGCGCAATCTGGTTCCCAAAGGGTGTATCGTGGTCAGCGAGAGCGGCATTCACTCGCGCGACGACGTTCTGAAGCTGCAAGACGCGGGCGTCGATGCGATACTAGTCGGCGAGGCGCTGGTGAAGAGCGGAGACATCCGCGCCAAAATACATGAGTTACTCGGCCATGAAAGTTAAGATCTGCGGTATAACAAACCTTGAAGACGCGCTGGCCGCGTGCGACGCCGGGGCCGACGCGCTGGGGTTTGTCTTTGCGCCGGAAGCCAAGGCGCGCAACCGCTATATCGAGCCCGACCAAGCCCGCGCGATTATCGAAAAACTGCCGCCGTTTGTCATGACCGTCGCAGTGATCGTGAACGAGCCGCCGGAAAAGCTGATTGGTTATGCCGAGCTATGCGATCGGGTCCAGTTGTGCGGCGATGAAACCTTCGACAACATCGTTTACATCGATAAGCAAAAAGTCATAAAAGCCTACCGCGTGGGACCCGACTTTGAGCCGGCTCATTCGATCTCTTGCCCCGCATCAGCCTATTTGCTGGATGCTTATTGTGGCGGTTTCCACGGCGGCACTGGCATACCATGCGATTGGGAAGCAGCGCGACGTGCCGTGGACTGCGGGCTGCCTGTTATACTGGCAGGTGGGTTGACGCCGGACAATGTTGCACAAGCAATACGCGCTGTCCGGCCTCTTGCAGTAGACACGTCGGGAGGCGTCGAAGCCGCTCCCGGAAAGAAGGACCATGACAAAGTCCGCAGGTTTATCGAAAATGCCAAAAACGCCCTACCCTGACGCCCGCGGCCGTTACGGAGCGTTTGGCGGGAAGTTCGTCCCCGAGACGCTGATGTGCGCGCTGGACGAGCTCGAACGCGCCTATAACGACGCCAAGGGTGACGGCGAGTTCCAGCGCACGTTGCGCGACTACCAGGTGACATACGTCGGCCGGCCCACGCCGCTCTATTACGCCGCGCGGTTCACCGAACACCTCGGCGGCGCGAAAGTCTATTTCAAACGCGAGGACCTCGCCCACACCGGCGCCCACAAGATCAACAACGCGCTCGGCCAGGCACTGCTCGCCAAGCGGATGGGCAAGCGGCGCATCATCGCCGAGACCGGCGCCGGCCAGCATGGCGTCGCCACCGCAACCGCGGCAGCGTTGCTCGGCCTCGAGTGTGACGTTTACATGGGCACCGAAGATATGGAGCGGCAGCGGCTCAACGTGTTCCGGATGCGGCTGCTGGGCACGCGCGTTGTGCCGGTGTCGTCGGGCAGCAAGACGCTCAAAGATTCAATCAACGAGGCGTTGCGCGACTGGGTCACCAACGTCCGCGACACCCATTATTGCCTCGGTACGGTGCACGGGCCGCATCCGTTCCCGCTGATCTGCCGGGACTTTCAAAGCATCATCGGCAAAGAGACGCGCCTGCAGATCACCAACGCCGAAGGCCGCCTGCCCGACCTCATGATTGCGTGCGTCGGCGGCGGCAGCAATTCGATCGGCCTGTTCTTCGACTTCCTTGGCGATACGGAAATCCGCATGATCGGCGTCGAAGCCGGTGGCCGCGGGATCGAAACCGGCCAGCACGCCGCGCGGTTCGCCGGGGGCCGGCTTGGCATGCTCCAAGGCGCGTTCAGCTACGTCCTGCAAGATCCCCACGGCCAGATCCTCGGCACGCACAGCGTCTCGGCGGGCCTCGATTACGCCAGCATCGGCCCGGAGCACGCGTGGCTGCACGATGCCGGCCGCGTCGAGTATACCTACGCCACCGACGCCGAAGCGCTCGACGCGTTCCAGCTCATCAGCCGGCTCGAAGGCATTATTCCGGCGCTCGAAAGCGCCCACGCCGTCGCCCACGCATGCAAGGTCGTGCCCGGGATGCAGCCCGACCAGATCGTGATCGTCAACATGTCCGGACGCGGCGACAAAGACGTCGAGCAGGCCGCCCGATTCATTTTGCCGGAGGACCAGCAGTGAACCGAATCAGCGAACGCTTCAAAGAACTTGCAGCGCGGCGCGAACCCGCGTTCATACCGTTTATCACGGCCGGCGACCCGACGCTCGACATGACGGCGCGCATCGTGCTCGAACTCGAACAAGCCGGCGCAGACGTGATCGAGTTGGGCGTGCCGTTCTCCGATCCCGTCGCCGACGGCGTAGTGAACCAGGAAGCGGCCCAGCGCGCGCTGAAACACGGCGTCACCCTGCACGACATCATCGCTCGAGTCAAATCGTTGCGCTCCGAGACGAAAATCCCGCTGGTACTCTTTACGTACTTCAACCCGGTGCTGGCGTATGGCCTCGAATCGTTCGCGCGCGACGCGGACGACGCGGGCGTCGACGGCGTGCTCTGTGTGGATCTCCCGCCCGAGGAGGCAATCGAGTACAAGCGGTTGCTTGATGCGCGCGACATCGCCACCATCTTTCTCGCCGCGCCCACCAGCTCGCCGGAGCGCATCAACTTGATTGCCGCCAACTCGACCGGCTTCCTGTATTACGTCTCGCGCACGGGCGTCACCGGCGAGCGGTCTGATGTTGAGACATCCGTGCAGAACATGGTTGCGGGAATTAAAGCCAAGACCGCCACACCCGTCGCCGTCGGATTCGGCATCAGCACGCCCGAACAGGCGGCGGAAGTCGGCCGTTATGCCGACGGTGTGATTGTGGGCAGCGCGATTGTTCGCATGGTCGGGCAGTATGGCGATGCACCGGATACGCCCGGCCGCGTGGGCGCGTTCGCAAAAAAACTTGCAGACGCCGCAAAAGGGAAATCGGCCTGAGATGGATTCACAAATTCTGGAACAGGCGCTCGAGTTGGCACAGAAACGCGCAATCGCCGATGCGGATGTGGTGCTGGCCAGAAACGTCAGCCTCGGTATCGAAGTGGCCAAGGGCGAGGTCGAAACCCTCGAGATGGCCGAATCGATCGGGCTTGGCGTGCGTCTGATCACCCAAGACCGCAGGATCGGGTTCTCCTACACGACCGCCCTAGACGGTCAGCCTACCCTGGAGCGTGTGGTCGAGATGGCCTGGCAGAATGCCCAGCCCATCGATCCGGACGAGCACAACGTGTTGCCCGACGAACAGGCCGTTTCCGAAGACGATTGGTCAAAGCAAGATTTCGCCGCCATTCCCACCGAACGCAAGGTCGAGTTCTGCCGCGAGCTCGAGCGGAAGACGCTCGAGGGCGACCCCCGCATCCGCATGGTCGAGCGGGCCGGCTACTCCGAAAACAGGTCCGAATTCGCCATCGCCAACACCCGCGGCACGGTCCGGCGTTTCACGACAGCCTATTGCTCGTGCTCGGTGTCCGCGGTGGCCGCGCAGGAAGGCGTTGATTCGGAGATGGCGGGCGAGTTTGACGTGAACCAAAAGTTCGACGGCCTCCGCCCGGATTGGGTGGCCCGCCGGTGTGTTGACCTCGCCACCAGCGCGCTCGGCGGCAAGCCGTGCGAGACCCGCCCCATGCCCGTCCTGCTCGACAATCAGGTCGTGGCCGGTTTTCTCAGCGTCATCGGCGGCACATTGATGGCGGACCGGGTCATCAAGGGCAAATCCATGTTCGCCAAGGAAGCCGGCAATCAAATCGCGGCCGACAACGTGTTTCTCATCGATCAGAACGACCTCGAAAAGGGCATCAACCGGGCGCCGTTTGACGGCGAAGGCACAAGCGCGCGAAGAACCGTGCTTATTGAAGCCGGCATTCTCCGCGGTTTCCTCCACAACGCCTACACGGCCCATAAAATGGGAGTCAAAACCACCGGAAACGCGGGCAGAACCGGCGGGTTTCAGACGGTCCCCGAGGTCGCCGTCACCAACTGTTATCTCGAGCCGGGCGCGCAGGATCAGGCCGAGTTGATTGACAAGGCGGGCTGCGGCCTGTTTATCACCGACGTCATGGGCATGCACACCGTTAACCCGATATCGGGCGACTTCAGCGTCGGGGCGGCCGGCCGGTTGATCGAAGAAGGCCGGCTCGGCAGGCCGGTCCGCGGCGTCACGATTGCCGGAAACATCCGCGAATTCCTGCGCAACATCACCCTGATCGGCAGCGACCTCCGGTTTTTCGGCGCCTACGGCGCGCCGTCCGTCCTCATCGCGCAAATGGCCGTCAGCGGGGAGTAAGGGGAATCGGACGGATCGGTCGGATCGGTCGGATCAGTCGATTGGCAAGAGGTTGGCCGGATAAGGTAGAATTCCAGGCAGTGTTTAAATGGCCGTTTTCGGAATTGTCTCAATGCCGTCTGATGCTTTGGAAATCCTCGACACGCTGTTTCTGGTTTTGTCGTTTGTCCTCGGGTCGGTCGTCGGCAGTTTCCTCAACGTGTGCATATGCCGCCTCCCGAAAAAGGAGTCCGTCATTCACCCGCGGTCGCACTGCCCCAAATGCGGCAGCGGCATCGCCTGGTACGACAACATCCCCATCTTGAGCTGGCTTATCCTCGGCGCCCGGTGCCGCAACTGCCGCGAGCCCATCAGTTGGCAGTATCCCGTCGTCGAAGGCCTCACCGGCCTGCTGTTTCTGGCCGTCTACTGGCGGTTCGGCTACACGCTCGCCACGCCCATCTACATGCTGCTGGCAGCCGCGCTTGTGCTGACCACCTTCATCGACCTCACCGACTGGACCATCCCCAACGAAGTCACCTATCCGGGCATCCCGCTCGGCGTCGCGCTTAGCCTGGTCGGCATGTTTTACCCCGCCAGCGGCCTGATCGTGCAAGACGTTTTCCACGCCCTCGGCGGCGTAGTCCTCGGCGGCGGAATTCTCTACCTCCTCGACAAAGTCGCGCTCGTGTTCTGGAAAAAACCCGGCATGGGTTTCGGCGACGTGAAACTGCTGGCGATGCTCGGCGCGTTCCTGGGCGTCATCAGCGTGCCCGTCATCATCATGATCTCGTCGCTGGTGGGCAGCGTCGTCGGCATCACCATGGTGATCATCCAGAAGCGCCGGGGCGTCGTGAGCGAAGGCCATTACCTGCCGTTCGGCCCGTACCTGGCCCTGGCCGGCCTGATCTACCTGTTCTTCGGCCAGGACCTAATCGACCTTTACATGGGCCTGATGCACATCCCGGAAGCCACCGGCGTCTTAACCGTGCAATGACGTCCGCCGTGAACTTGCCCGACCCTGAGGTCACAAGGATCTCGCTTCCTACGCCGTTCCCCGTCGGTGCCGTAAACGTCTTTCTCATCAAGTCCGATGCGCCGACATTGATCGACGCCGGCATCAAGAGCGAAGACGCCTGGCAAAAGCTCGTCCACTCGCTGGCCGCGCACTCCCTGACGCCCCGCGACATCCGGATCGTCCTGCTTACCCACGGCCACCTCGACCACGTCGGGCTCGTGCCACGCCTGATCCAAGAGTCCGGCGCACAAACCTACGCACACCCGGATGTCGTCGCCCAATATGCCGCGTACGCACACGAAATCGAAGTAGGCCAGCAGTTCTTTCACGACGTGCTGCTCGAGTTCGGCGCGCCCGCGCATGATGTCGACGAACTCATGAAGTTCCGGTCCGTTTTCAACGTGCTCGGCGACACCTTCAAGATCGACCACGCCCTCGCCGACGGCGAAACAGTCGGCGGCCTCCAAACCCATTACGTCCCCGGCCATTCCGCGTCCGACACGCTTTTCTATTGGCCGGGGCGCCGCGCCGCATTCACCGGCGACCACGTCCTCAAAGGGATCAGCCCCAACCCGCTGTTGCGCAGAGCTTCCCGCGATTCGATGATGCGGGCGCACAGCCTCGTCGAGTACCAGCGGTCGCTGCGGTTTACCCACTCGCTCGACATCCAGACCTGCTACCCCGGCCACGGCTCGCCGTTCGGCGAACATCGCGCCGTGATCGACGGTTTACTCGAACGTCACGAACGGCGGACGCGCAAGGTGCGCCGCCTCCTCGCCGAGAAGCCGATGACGCCCTATGAGATTGTCATGCGCATTTTTCCCAAGATCACCAGCCATTCGCTGCATTTCGCCCTGTCGGTGGCCATCGGTCATCTTGACGTCCTCGAAGATCGCGGCGAGGCCCGCATGGAAAACGTCAACGGCGTGGTGGTATACCGTTTGGCGGGGGAGAGGACATGAACCGTATGAATCCCGGCCTGTTGCGGTTCCACGATACGTTCGAGAAACGCATCTGGGGCGGCCAGAAGCTCCGCACGCTGTTCAACAAGGACATCGCGCGCGCGCGCGTCGCCGAGCCCATTGGCGAAGACTGGCTGATTTCCGACCATCTCAGCGCCGAGAGCGCCGTCAGCGAAGGCACGCTCGCCGGCCTCACGTTGCGCAGCCTGATCGAGCGCGACGCCCGCGCCGTCCTCGGCCAATTGCCCCAACTGACGCCGCGCGGCCGGTTCCCGCTGCTGCTCAAATTAATTGATGCCGCAGATGTCCTGTCTGTACAGGTCCACCCCGACGACGACTGCGCGCGCCGGCTCGGCGAACCCGACATCGGCAAAACCGAGATGTGGCACGTGCTCCACGCGGACAAAGGCAGCGAGTTGATCTGCGGCCTTCAACCGGAGGTGACGCCCAAAAAACTGCGCGAATCTGTCGAGGACGGCACAGTCGAGCGCCTCATGCCGCACTACGCCGCCGTGGAAGGCCTGTCGCTCCTGGTGCCCGCGGGAGCCGTTCACGCCATCGGTGCGGGCGTCATGCTCGCCGAAATCCAGCAGAACAGCGACCTCACTTACCGCCTCTACGATTGGAACCGGGTGGATGACGACGGGAAGCCGCGCCCGTTGCACTTGGATAAGGCGTTTAACGCGATTCATTTCGGCGCAAACCCGCCCTGTCCCGTGCAGCCGCTCACGTATGACTGCACCGGCGCCAGGTGCAGCGTCCTCGCCGCGTGCCCCTATTTCGCTGCGGAGTTGATTGAGCTGAATGGCCGGTTCCGTCGCAACACCGACGGCCGTTCGTTCCATATCCTGCTCGTCAAGACCGGCGCAATTCAGCTATCCGCAGGCGGAGATGAGACAACACTCAACTCCGGCCAAGCCGCCCTCGTTTGCGGTGCCTCGCCACAGTTTGAACTCTCCGGAACAGGCGCCGTCCTCGACTACTACGTCCCCGATATCGCCACCGACATTATCGGCAGACTTCAAACGGCAGGCCATGCCCTCGAAAACATCAAATCCCTCGGCGGCGGCACTTTCTGAAACCTCGCGATTATGCCGATGGTCCCACTCCTCGAACCGCTCATTGCTCCCTTGTTGTATAATTCGGCCAGTTTCTCAGTCGATCTTGTCCGTATCCGTCCGTGCCGGTCCGTGTTTGTCCGTGATGTTTGGGAGAAGACGCTTGATGCGCTTGATTGCACTTGCCATCACACTGGCCCTCGCAGTGCCCGCGGCCCTTGCCCTCGATCTCAGCGGCACCGTGGTCGACTCTGCCGGTAAACCTATCGCGGGCGCATCCGTTTGGCTGTGCCAGGACCTCGATATCGCCGCCACGCAATCCGACGCTTCGGGCGCATTTGCCTTTCACGACGTCCGCCCGGAATCCGCGGTCGTTGCCGCCAAAAAGGACGGCTACAGCCTCGGCGGCGTCGAAACCCATGCGCCGGGCGCCGGGCCTGTGGCGATTGCGCTGGGCGAACGGGATACACTCGAGGTCGTTGTGAAAGACGATCAGTTTGCACCTTTGCCCGGCGCTACTGTTACGCACCTGACGCTCAACGCCCTCCTCACGGTTCCGGCGGGCATACTCGCCGAAAAAAGCGATTTCCCTTCTTTTGTGAGCGGGGACGACGGCGTCGTCAAATTCGATTGCGCACCCCGCGGCGGCATGGTTGGGCTGGTGCTGTCGCATCGGGCGTATGCTACGACGTTCGCACCGTTCCTGAAGGTGGGGGCTGGGGCAGCCCCTGTGCAGATGTATCCCGGCGCCAAGGTACGCGGGCGCGTGGCCGCTCCGGATGCCCCGGCCGCGCCGCGGGCCCGTGTCGCCCTATACAGGACCGACGGGGAGACGTTTGACGACCCGGTGCTCGTGGTGGCCGATCCCGAAGGCTACTATCACGCCGTCGTCAAGCCGGGCGACTACTATATCGCCGTCCGCCATCCCAACTACGCTTCGCCCGAACCCGTGAAGATTCCTCTGCCGGCGGGAGGCGAGCCGAGCGTGGTCAATCTGAGTCTCGTGGCGCCACACGTCATTGAGGGCAAGGTGCTGCTGCCGGACGGCGCGCCGTGCTCGAACGTCGCCGTCAGCTACGTGGTGCGAGGCGCGCTCTATGCCGAAACCCTCACGCAGATCGACGGCTCGTTCCGCTTCCTGGTTCCGCAGGCGGAGGGGGCCGTCCGCGTGGCCGCGCCGCCGGGCTACATGACGGCCATCTATTTTGAGACGCCCATCAAGGGCACGTTGCCCGACCGGGTCGAACTCTCGCCGATCCGCCTGACCGCGCTGCCCATAATCGAAGGAACCGTCACCGGCGAGGACGACGCGCCCGCGGCCAACGTGCTGGTATCTTCTACCAACTTGGACATCGAGGCCAGGGCCATTACGGGCGACGGCGGCAGGTTCCAATTGAAACTGGTGCAGGCCCCGCCCGACGGCCGCGTTGTCGTCCGTGCCGAGCACGCACAACGGTTCCAGCGGGCCGGCGCCGAACTCGACGTCAAAAACATCAAGCCGCTACGTCTCGCGCTTGCGCCTTTCGAACCGGCCGTCGAGCCGCGGAGCCTTCAGCCTACCGATAATGACCTGACTGAAATGGTTGGCAGGCCGGCCCCGCCGCTCGATTGCGCGTCCTGGCTAAACGCGGAGCCAGTTACGCTCGACGAACTAAAAGGCAAGGTGGTCGTCCTGCTGTTCTGGGGCGGGTTTGACGACCGGGCCGCGTCCCGCGACGTGATCGACGAATTCCGCGCCGTATACGACCTCTACCAGCCTGTTGGCGACGTGGCCGTCATCGGCGTACACGACAGCGGCAGCAGCGCCGATGAAACCCGAAAGTATCTCGAAACCTTCAACGTCACCTTCCCCGTGGGCTGTGACTCGGAACCCGGCAAGACGTTCGAAGCCTACCGCGTTCGTTATGTGCCGCAGGTGGTCCTGCTGGACAAGAAAGGCAATCTCCGCTACTTCCAAACCCACGGTCGCCTCCTCGAACTCATCAAGAGCCTGAGAAGAGAATAGTTGGCCCCCCGGCCGCGCTTCCCAGCGCGCTTTGTGGGGGGTGTCCCCCTTTTTGAGCGGGCTTTGGATCTCCGTCGCCACCTTCTATCCAAAAGCTGACGTAGGCGTCGGCTCTCAGCCGCATCTTCCAGCCCGCGCCGTCCCTACCAGAAGACTCGAACCAAAGACACAGACCTCTTTGGACGCCACGGGTTCCGAGCGAGGGGATCCTCACGCCCTGCCATAAAGGGCCATGAACAAAAGCCTTAGCCAGCGGCTGGCAGGGCTCAGGAAGACAGGCTTTGGCGCGGGCTTTTCCTTTGGTGTCATTCCGAGGAGCGCTGGTGCACGGTTTTGACTCTCAGTTCGAGAACCTGAGCCCAGCGCGACGTGGGAATCCCCCTGGTATTGTTGCCGGCGCGGGTTTCATGAGGGACGATTGGCCTCCTTCGGTTCCGAGCGGGGAGAAGAGGCTTTCCCCGCTCAGCACAAAGGTTATCCTGCGCCCACGACACACAAAAAACCTGAGGGCGCGAGGCCCTCAGGTTTTATTCACAAATGCCGGGAAAATTACAGCGAGTTCGCCCGGCGCTGGAGCATCGATTTCTTTCGCGCGGCGCTGTTGGGGTGAATAACGCCTTTCAACGCGGCCCGGTCGATCTCGGACAGCGCCTCCGGCAGCAGGCTCTTTACCTGCGCCGCATCCTTGGATTCGAGTGCCGTCAGCGTGGTTTTCAGGTGCGTCTTGAGCCGGCTTTTCACGGCCACATTACGTTGACGCCGGCGTTCGTTGGTGACAATTCGCTTTTTGGCCGACTTTATCTTCGCCATTCTGGTCTTTGACTCCGCTTCAATGCGCTAGGGTGATTTTCACGTAAAACAAACAGCACCAAAGCTTACCAAACTGCCAGCACGGGTGTCAAATTTCCATCGCCTCGCCCGGAGAGCCGCACAAATGGGCCGATCGCACTTTTATGCTTGCAAACCTCCGCCTATGAGAATATCATGGTATCAGCCTGAGTTGTGGGGGCCGCTGTGCGCGGCGCGGAACGTAAAGAATTAGGCACCTTTCCCGATGTAGGCCGCGTGCAGGAACAGGCCGTTTGCAACGGCCTCACGGAGGGAAGCTCGGCATGAGGAATCGCGGTTTTACCCTTATTGAACTGCTGGTCGTGATCGCCATCATATCGATCCTGGCGGCGCTGCTGATGCCGGCGCTTGCGCGCGCGCGAGAAGCCGCAAGGCGGGTCAGTTGCGCCAACAACCTCAAGCAGATGGGCCTGGTTTTCAAAATGTACGCCAACGAAACGCCCGGCAACATTTACCCGCCGGCCCGGGCCTGGCAATGCGCGCCGGACGGCGTCGAACGCAATCCCGTTGACGTCTGGTACCCGATTCCCGAGGCGTACGGCCTGTACCCGGCCTACCTCGACGATTTGAAACTGTTGGAGTGCCCGTCGGATCCCCAAGCCACCGGCTCCACCAAGCAGTACCGCCAGTACAATAACGCAACCATGCCGGTGATGCCGTGCCGCGTCGCCGATTCTTCGTATTACTACCTCCCGTGGATTATCGACGACCAGACCATGCTGGCGTCCGGCATCGGGCCAAACATCCTGCCGTTCAACTACAACACGGACCTCAAACTCGAGTTTACCGTCGCCATCATCGTCCTCCAGGAAGATTTCACCAAATGGGGCAACAGAGAAAACGACGGGTCATTCATGAACAAGGAACTGCTGCATAACGGCCTGACCGTATGGCGCATCCGGGAAGGCGTCGAACGGTTCAGCATCACCGATATCAATAATCCGACGTACGGCGTCAAAGCGCAAAGCGATATTGCCATCATGTTCGATCAGATCAGCGCTACCAACCCCCGCGTCATGAACCACATCCCCGGCGGCATCAATGTCCTTTACATGGACGGGCACGTGGAGTTCATCCGGTATCCGACCCGGTCGCCGGCGTCCGTGGCGTTCGCGACGTTTGCCTCAACCGTTTTCCCCGCCGAGGCGGCGCCCACCCCGTAAAAGTAGAAAACCATGCCCAACTACGGGCATGGTTTCCGGAGGGGGGGCAGCAGATGCCGCCGTCAGCGGCGGTGAGGAAAAAAGATCGGGTGACGTAACAACTTTCTGACAAACAGGCCGGCCATAAACAGAATAAAGCCCAGAAAAACACAGACCCACCCCCCCGCGTAAATGCCCACCGCCAACTTACCCGAATGCAGCATCCAACCAACCCCGCAGCAACCTGCTCCAATCAGCGCCAGCAGGATGCCCGTGACGGCATAATCCTGGCGGGTCCCGCTCGACAACGGTTCGGCCACCCCCATCAGGTCCATCAGACCTTGAACGGACTCGACCAGTTCCGGCTTTTTGTCTATCCTCTCGAGCAATGCCAGCCGAACCCGGTGCTCCAGCCAAATTCGGCCGAAAACGCGAAGGATGCCGTACAACAGCACAGCCAAAACCAGCGCAAACGGCAGAATTACCAGGATCGGGTTCATCTTCTTGCCCTTTCTGCCTGTTTGACCCGATGCGGAAGGGGATGGTTTCGGCCATCAAGGTGAAACCGAGCCTCTACTACGAAGGTCAGACAGACGGTATGAGACGATTCCTTCGCAGCCTGTTTACCGCCGCGGCGATTGCCGTCGGCGTTCAACTCCTCGCCATCGGCGTCCTCGCAGCGCGGCTTCCCGACGTTGTGGGCGGCCCGGAAGTCCGCGAGACGCGCCGCCTGCGCCTTCCCAAGGCCAAAACCCTGCGGTTGACCAACAGCAACGGCTGGGTGCGCGTCAGGACGCACGACTTGCCCGATATCGAGCTCGACGCCGACATCCGGATCTACTCCCGCGTCTCGGACAAAACCGACGTCCTGGCCAGTTACGCCAAATCGCTCATACAGGTCACCCCCGACGCCGATTCCCTTAACATCCTCACCGAACCCGAAGGCAGGGCCCCCTACGCCGCCGACGTCTCCGTCGACTATACCATCCTCGTCCCGCTCGAAACCGACATCTACATAAAAAGCATCAACGGAAACATCTGGATCTCCAAAGGGTGCGGCGGCGTCGAGGTGTCCGGCCAAAACACCGACATCGAAATAGCCGACCCCGGCGGCCCCGTCAGCGCAAAAAGCACCAACGGCCGCGTCCGCGTCACCAATGCGCCCGCCGGTGCAACAATTGACACCATCAACGGTAATGTCTACGTCCACATGCTCGGAGGCGCTTTTTCGGCCAACACCATAAACGGCTCGATTGTGGCTCGGTTGCTCGACCCCCACGTGGAACAGTGCCGCCTTGAAACTCAAAACGGCGGAATTACACTGGTGATGCACCCCGAGTGTGGCGCTACCGTCGAGGCTCAGACTGTACAGGGTATTGTCAAGTGCGACATGCCCGTCGACGGCGACCCGCACCCCAGGCGAAAACGATACTTGAACGCCACCATCGGGTCGGGGCATACTGGCGTCCGAATGGAGACACTTAACGGCAACATCTGGCTCGTGGGGAACGCACCATGACTCCGCAATCGGCGGCCCGCGCCGCGGCGGCGGTTTGGCCATCTGAGGATGAGACCTCCGTGGCTGAGACCGCAAAAACCAATGCCGACAATAACGACCTCGAACTGGTCGTTAAGGCCAAAGACGGCGACACCGAAGCGTTTGGCGAGCTGGTCAACCGCCATCAACGGATGGTGTATAATCTGGCATACAGGTTCATGCGCGACCCGCTGCTCGCCGAAGATGCCGCGCAGGAATCGTTTATAAAAGCGTTCCGCCTACTTGGCGGATTCCGGGGCGACTGCCATTTCTCGACTTGGATGTACAGAGTGACCGCCAGCGTATGCCTGTCGGAACTCGACCGCCGGAAAAAGCGGGCCGAGATCGAGTTGTTACCCGCCCATGAAAAGCAACAGGCGCCCGCTGGATTCGATAAGCTCGACATGCCGGAAATCATGCGCCAATGCGTGCGAAAGCTCCCGGCGCGCTATGCCAATATTGTTACGCTTTATTACTTAAAAGAGGTCCCCTACGAAGAGATTGCCCGGGGAATGAAAATCCCAATAGGCACGCTCAAGACGTGGATGTACAGAGCCCGGGCGCAGTTGCGCAACATCCTGGAGAGGGAGTTCAAGCTGCATGGACTGCCGTAACCCCAAAAAGACGGATGAAGCCATCCAGTCGTTGCTGCGGGCCGAGCCCATGCGGTCGGTTCCGCCCGGTTTTGGCCGCAAGGTGAAGGTGCGCGTGACGCTTGCGGCCATGCTCGATTGGGAACGGCAACGTTGGCGCTATCTGAGTGCGACCGCCTTATTGGGGCTGTTCGTGGCACTGGTGTGTATCGTGGTGCCCGCACTTTTCCCCCGGGCGCTGGAACTGGCAATCAGCTATCTGGTGCCGGGCGGCGCCGGCTACGCCGATTATGTTTATGCGCTCAGCCTGGCCTGGTACGGCGGTTACACGATAGCCGCCCTCATAGGTTTACTGGCAGTAGCTTCCCTGGCCGCGGCGGCCGCACTTGGCTATTTGCTTCAACGCAGGCGATCGTGGAGCCCCATGGGCCGATCCTGAAAGATCTCCGGCGCCATGAGCGGCACTTCCCCCGGAATGATCGGAGCAAATTCCATCTTCTCCACGAGGTCCCGCTGAATATCCACGCCCGGCGCAACCTCGAGCAGCAGCAACCCTTCCGGAACCAGCTTAAACACGCAACGTTCCGTGATGTAGAAAATCTGCTGGTTTTGACGGAGGGCCGTCTTCCCGCTGAACGTGATCTGATGAACGTTGTTGACAAACTTGGCCACTTTCCCGTGCTGGCGGATGACCAATTTCCCGTTCTCGACGCACGCGGCCAGCGACCCGGCGGCAAACTCCCCGCAAAACAGGCATTTGCGGGCCGACTGCGTGATGTTGATAAACCCGCCGGCCCCAATCAGCCTGGAACCCAGCTTGCTCACATTGACATTGCCCTCGCGGTCGACTTCCGCCAGCCCCACGCAGGTGAGGTCGAGGCCGCTGCCGTCGTAGAAATCGAACATCGAGGGCTGGCTAATGAAAGAGTCCGGGTTCTTGGCGGGGCCGAAATTCAAACCGCCTTCCGGAAGGCCGCCGAATACGCCGATCTCCGTACTCAGCGTAAGCGATTGCAACATGCCCTCTTCAAAGGCGACCCGCGCCACGCTCATTGGTATTCCCACGCCGAGATTAACCATCATGTTCGGGCGAAGTTCCATCGCCGCGCGCCGGCAAATCACTTTCTCAAGGTTAAGGGGCAACGGCTTGAGTTCGTCGTCGAGCGACACCCGTTTTGCGCCGGTGTACGAATCGTCGTGCTCGACAAAAAGCGTGTGCGGATGCATTTTCCGGCTTGTCGCCACCACCACGTAGTCTACGAACACGCCGGGTACCGTGACCGAGTGGGGGTGGGCCGGGTGGTCAACCAGCCCCTCGACCTGGGCAATCACAAACCCCCCGCAATTCCTTACCGCCATCGCCACCTCGAGGTTCTCCATCGTGAGCGCCTCGTCTTCGTTGGTGATGTTGCCGGTCGGGTCCGCCGTCGTGCCCCGGACTATCCCCACGTCAACGGGAAAGCTCTTGTAAAACAAGTATTCCCGACCGTCCAGTTGAATCACCTCGACCAGGTCTTCCGCCAGTTTCGTGCACTCGTTCATCTTCCCGCCCTCGAGCCGCGGATCCACAAACGTACCGAGACCGACCGTCGTAATGAGGCCGGGCCGGTGCGCCGCAATTTCGCGGTACAACTGCGTCATCGCGCCCTGCGGCAGGTTGTACGCCTCGCATTCGTTCGCCGCGATCATCTTGACCAGCAGGTGGTTCAGCCCCACGTGGCCCGCGATAAACCGCCTTACCATCCCCGGGTAGGCGAAATGGTTCATCCCCTTGCGTTCCGCACTGAAAGGACCCAACCCCGCCGCATACACCACCGTCAGGTTCCGCGGTTTTCCGCTGGCTTCAAAAACCCGCCCAAACGCCGCAAAAACCTCTTCGCTCGGCAACGGGTTCACCAACACCGTCGACATGTCCGGTATCCGCGCGACCGCTTCCTCGGCTGTTACTACTTTGGCCATTAGTGCGCCTCCATGTTACATCGACCCATTATGCGATGCGCGATTATGGCAGACAACACCCGCTTGTTCAAGATATGTAATCGCATTTGGCTCACGGGGTTGCTTTCAGCGTGACAGGATAGTAGGATCTAAAAGGCCCTCCTTTGCGCGCCTGTAGCTCAGGAGGATAGAGCATCGGCCTTCTAAGCCGAGGGTCCCGCGTTCGAGTCGCGGCAGGCGCGCCACTTATTTTTCCTGCGTTTATTGCGGTTTGTGGCGTTTATACGGGGGTTTTATGGCCTCTGCAAGGCCAAGGATTTATGGACAGATACCCCCCTGAATCGACGCTTATTGAGTCCATTTCGAGTCCATTTCTACTCCGTGTCCCCCAGCGCGTCCGTCGCGTCGAAGAAATCCGGCAATGGCTGCGCATCCAGTTCCGGCAGTTCGCCGCAGCGCCGCGCGTATGGGACTCGAGATCACCCGCGGCGCCAGTTTCTTCGCCATCCGCACACACCGTCCCCGCGCCAGGTCCGCCAAACCGCCGGCGCCGTAGCCGAA
>DATKVG010000099.1:0-14491 GCA_035530195.1 Bathyarchaeia archaeon
GCCTCTTCATCAGGCTCCCACGCAAGCTCAAAGCTCGATACCGTCCTGTCCCCTTCCGCCTGGTTGGTGGTTACCACAAACACCTGTTCCGCCTGAAGCTCCTCGGCGGGCCTTACTTGGACCGTCTTGCTGAAAACAGCGTCGGCCCGCGTGTCCGGCTGAATGCCTTCCGCCCACCGCGACACTTCCTCGGACAACACCACCCGCGTCGGCTCGATCTCATGGCCCGCTGCCATCTCCACCTGCTCCCCCGGCTCCACACGGACCCTGGATATCCCGTTGCTGACCTGGACCACCCCTTCGATGACCGTAACCACGGCTTTCGAGCCCGTTACCATCACGTCGAACACCGTCCCCAGCACCGTCACCTCGCCCGCAGGCGTGTACACCTTGAACTGCCGGTTCTCTTTGGCCACACGTAACCACACCTGGCCTTCTTCCAACTGAACCGCCCGGTCGTCCGCCACGCTCAGGCGCGTCTTTTCATTTGCTTTCAGCAGCGTCGGCCCGCGAAGCGACAGCATCAGGTTCGATTTCGGACCCGTCTGAAACTTCTGGCCCAGCCGCACATAATTGCTGGTATAAGCCTGGCTCAACGGCAGCACCGGCCCGCTTCCCTGCTTTACCTCCCCGCCGCACCATGTCACCACGCCCACCGCTCCCTCCGCCTGCTGGCGCGGTTCGGGCGGCCAATTAAAAAAAAGCACCACGGCCACCACGCAAAGCACTACCGCCGCCACCGCCGGCATCGCGTGCGTCAACGCAAGCGTCCGCAACGGCTTCACTTCACGCCGCCCCATCTCTGGCTTCACATTGATCCGGAGCGGTTCCATTGGCGGCAGGTTTTCAAGTATCGCCGGCGTCAGATCGTGCCGCAGCCGGTTGCCCCCGAACGACTCGAAAAGAAGTGCTGCCACCCGCTGATGCCTTCTGGCAACCGCACGGCAACCCGGGCATTCTGCCAGATGCTGCTCTAGAATAACCCGCTCACCGCGGCCCAACTCCTCGTCGATCCACGCCTGAAGCAGGTTCGATATCTGGGCGCATGACGCCAACTACGTTCTCCTCTTTTTAAGGTTCTTGCCCTGAATTACCAGCCGGACCCGGCCTGCCCGGATCCATCTTCAACCCCTCCGCCGAATCGATGTCCGCCAGAAGATCTCTCAACTGGCTGCCCGCACGCTGCAACACACCCCGGATTTCCTCCCGCGTATCCCCCGTAAACGCGCTGATCTCGTCGTAACTCAGCTCCTGGAGGTAACGCAGAATTACCGGCAGCCGGTAACGTTCCGGAAGTGTGTTTATAGCCCGCTGAACACGCTCAAACCGCTCCGCCCTCTCCACCAAGCCCCGCGGGCCTTCCCGGGCATCTTCAATTGATATCGTCCGCCTGAACGGAAGCGGCGTCTCTCGCGACAACTGTTTCTGATGCCGACGCACCCAGTTCGCCGCCGTACGGCACGTTATACTCTTCAGCCACGGGCCAAACTTGTCGCTCTGTTTGAGCCAAGGAAGGCTCCGGTAAGCCGTCAAAAACGCTTCCTGAACTATATCTTCCGCCGCACCATACCGGCCCGCATAATAATAGGCCGTCGCATACACGGCGTTCTGATACCGATGGACGAGGTCCGCGTAGGCGTCGGTGCTGCCTTCCAGACATCGCACCACCAGGTCGCCATCGTCTTGCATAGCTGCTCCTTCCCCGTTGCAGCGCTTCTAACCTGTGCAAGAATCTGCGATTAAACTGTCCGCATATTAAGACAACCCCCACCACCAATATGAACCGAACCGTTCCAACATGGAACATGTCCGGGCGCCCGTCGACCCGTCGGGACGCGCCCCGGCAGTTAGTGGGGGGGCCCGCAGTCCCTCACCCGACCAAGTTATTTCCCGTTCCTTCACCCTTTCCCTGCGTCTATCCGTCTTATTCGTCCTATAGGTCTTATAGGGCCGCCCCATAGGTTTTTGACCACCGGCCCGCATTCCACCACGCCGCCTAACCTGCTATACTTGCCCCAATTCGCAACAACCACCCCGAGGAGAGACGCCATGCGGTTTTCGACGATTCTCTTAGCTCTTGTTTTGCTTGTGGCGGCTGGATGCCAGACGTCCGGTCCCGGCGTTCACATGATCCCTGTCACCCGCGACTATGCCCGCCTTGAGAAGGTCACACTCGACGCGGCCGCCGATTCCGTGCGCGAGGCGCACCGCCTTGGCGCGGCATCCACTGCCCCTTACGAATACGTCTCCGCCGTGCAGTACCTCGCCATCGCCCGCGACCAGGCCCGGCTCGGCGACCGGCAGGCCATGTGGGATTACGCCAGCCTTGCCAAACAGATGAGCGAAGCCGCCATCCGTCTCTGCCCCATCGACTCATCCACGCCCGAACCGCCCGCGCCGCCGGCCTCCTTCGAACAATGCCAGGCAACGTTCCAGCAACTTAAAGCCGCTTACCTCGAGGTGGACAGGGACAAGGCCATCCAGTGCGCCCCCATCATTTATGCCAACCTCACCGCCACGCTCAGCAGGGCCGAGCATACCCTCAATTACCCCGCCGCATGGCCGCGCGCTCAAAGAGCGCTCGAATTGGCCCGGACCGACCTCGATGCCATCCTCCAGCAAGACGCCGACGAGGACGGCATCCCAGACCTCCAGGACGCCGATCCCCGGCTCGCCGAGGACTTCGACAACCATGAGGACTCCGACGGCGCACCCGATCGCGACAATGACCGCGACGGCGTTCCCGACAAAATCGATGCCCGTCCCAACGAGCCTGAAACCTTCAATGGGTACAAAGACCACGACGGCGCGCCCGACCGGTTGCCCGCATTGGACCCCGTGCTTTTTGCCCAGGGCGGAACCGATCTCACCGGCGAAGCCAAAGGTTATCTGCGCGGCGTCAAGGAACTGCTCGCCGAATGGCCCCGGTTGCGGCTGCGCGTTTCCGGCCACGGCAATCCTGCCCAACCCGAGTCCGAAGCCATGGACCTCTCACGGCTCCGCGCCGAAAACATCAGACGCTGCCTCCTTGACCTCGGTGTCCCCGAACGCCAACTCGTCGTTACCTTCTACGGCAGTTCACAAACCTCCCCCGAACCCCCCCGCGTGGATCTGCAACTGGAATAGGTCCAATTGGCCAAGGTGCCACGCGGTGGGGTCGCGCTCCCGCGCGACCGCGGCTCCAACACCAACGTGGGGCTCCCAAGCGCCGCCTCCGCCGCCACTCGGTCGCACGGGAGCGCGACCCCACCGCGCGCACCTCGAGTCTCCCCTTGGTTCCGCTGATTTTTGTTCGTGTTGGTTCGTGTTCGTCCGTGCGTGCTGTGGCTTCGCGCGAGCTTCCCCTGAATCCGCAATCCGCAATTACTTCTGAAACCTGTATCCAATGAACCGGTAAACCAGCTTCGCCAGCGTATACTCCGAAACCCGAACCCCCTCGATCGGCGCCAGCTCGCTCACGTCAAAACCCACTACCTCCCGTTCCGCGCACAACCGCTCGAGCAACCGGTCCACCTGGTGCCACGTCAGACCCCCCGGTTCCGGCGTCCCCGTCCCCGGCACAAGCGACGGGTCGAACACGTCCGCATCGAGCGTCACATAAACCCGCTCCCGCGCTTCGGCCACCACACCCGAGATCCAGTCCGCGGCGCTCTCAGCCTGCCGCTCGATCGTGTGTGCGTAGAACGTCTTCACGCCGAACTCGCGCGCCGTCTCCTTTTCCTGGCTCTCCTCGCTCCGGATACCCACCAGCAGCGCGTGGTCGTGAAAATCCAGGATCCGGCGTAACGCGCTCGCGTGACTCCAGGGGTTATCGAGGTATTCGTCCCGCAGATCGCTGTGCGCATCCAGTTGGACCACGGTCAGGTCTTGAAACCGTTTCGCGTGCGCGCGAACCGTCCCGATCACCGCGCTATGCTCGCCCCCAAGCGTCACCACAAACTTCCCCCGGTCCAGCCACCGCCCCACAACCTCCTCGAGCCGATCCGCAAACGCTGCCCCGGCGTCCGCGCCCCCTTGTTGCAGCAAGTCGTCAAACGGAACCGGGTCTACCGTAGCGATCCCCCCACACGCCTGCACCGGTTCAAACCGCAGCGCACAATCATAAAACTCCACCTGGTGCGACGCCTCGAGGATCGCGGCAGGCCCACGCCGCGAGCCCGTCCCATACGACGACGTCGCCTCGAACGGCGCCGGAACCACGATTATGCCCGACGTCTCCGGGTCCGACCGGCCCACATCGAGCCCCATGAAGTTTTGTTCGATCGGCAGCCCGCCTCCCATCCGGCTACGCCTCCCTCGCCGGCCGGGTGGGGCTCACGGCTGCCAGCGCGCTCAACATTTCACCCCGCCGCGTGTACAACCGCCGCAGCGGGCGCGCCGGGTGCGCGTCGATCGCGTACGCCGTCAGGATCGGCATCGCCACGGTCGTATCCAGGTAGCAGACAATCGCGTCCGGCAGGAACTCAGGATCCACCTTGCCCCAACTTACCGCCTCGGACGGGGTCGCGCCGCTCAACCCGCCCGAGTCCGGCCGCGCGTCCGTGAACTGCACGAAATACGTGTGGCCCGACTCCTCGATCCCCAGCACCTCCTGGATATGCGGTTCCGTTTGCAGCATAAAATTCTTCGGCGACCCGCCCCCAAAAATCACCACCGCGCTGTGCCCGTTCCGCGCCGCCTCGTAGACGATAGCCGCGGTCTCGTTCACATCGAGGCTCGGGTCGATTGCGCAACGGCCGCCCTTCAACGCCGCTGCCGCAACGTTCATCCCGATCGAACTGTCCCCCGGCGACGACGTGTACACCGGCACATCCGCGCGGTACGCGGCCACCAGCAGGCTCGTTCCCTTCACGCCCAGCGCATCCTCACGCGCCTCGAGATACTTCCCCACCAGGTTGTGGAACTCCGCCGTACCCATCGTCCGCTGGAACTCGTCCGCGAACATCAGCTCGTAATAAAACCGGTCCGTGTCGAGCAGCACGTCGTACGAAAACAGGACGTCGTAGATGCGCACGATCCCGTTCTCGCGCAGCACCGTGTCGTTCACGAACGGGCTGCCCGCGTGCAGGGTCTTCCCGAGCGCGAAATGCGTGTCATGGTATAGGTTCGCCCCCGTGCTCACGATCCAGTCCACCATCCCGTTCTCGATCAGCGGGATCATGCACGACGAACCCAGGCCCGCAGGCGTCAACGCGCCGCTCAGCGACATCCCGATCGTCACGTCCAGCTCGAGCATCTTCACCGTAAACAGCCGGCACGCCTCTTTCAGCCGCGCGCTGTTGTACGCCAGAAACGTCGATTCCACAAGCTCATGCACAGTCATCCCCGAATGCACCGCCTGCGGCGCAATCTTCTTGCCCAGTAGAAAACTCGACTGGCCGTCCATGTTGGTAAAACCCTCCAGCATAAGCAAGGCCGCGCCCGGCTGTAATACCCGGCGCGGCCGCGGAAAAACCAGGTCCTATTGTCTTACGGTATCAGAACGGCTGCGGCCAGCGCGGTCGTCCAAAGCCCATCCTTGTTCCCGAGCGCCGTTTGAGTCAGGTTCATCGTACGCACGAACTTCCCGCTGATCCGCCAGATCTCCCGGTTCTCGTCCCAGCTCTTGTTCATGTCGAACTTAACACCCATCACCGTTGCCAGCATTTCCGCCGCAAGATCCTCCGCGTAATCGCCGGCCTTTTTTTTTGTCTGGCCGAAACTGTGATGCTCGGAAAGGTACCCGAACTGGTTGGGGTCGCGCGGGATCGCCACGCCGACCGCCGCCGCCATCAGCCGCCGCGGCTCGTTGGTCGCAACCTCGCTCATCACGACATGAACAATCTGGCCCGCCTTCAGTTCCGGCAACCCCTTCTCAATCCGTATAATCTTGCATCTGGGCGGGTAAATGCTTGATACGCGAACCAGGTTAAACTGGGCGATCCGGCAGTTGCGAAGGGCCATCTCAAAACTCGAAAGTTTCTCGCGGTGACGGCCCACGCCGCGCGTCAAAAACAATCTGGTTGGAACGTACATTCTCGCACCCCGATTGTTGTATGGACTGCGGTTAATGAAACGGAACTTCCCCTCACATCGGGCAAACTTGCGTAAGAGTACCGGCTCTCCAGGCCCCCTGTCAAGTAAGGAAACGTTTGTGTCCGGCTTTCCTGCTTCCAGATCTCCGCCACCCGCTCCTCCAATCCACAATCCAAAATCCGCAATCCGCAATTTCGTTCCTCCTCCGCCACGTTTGACCGCTCAGCCACCCATAAGGTATCTTTCCCTCATGCGAAACAAATCACAAAAACGCGGGTGTCTGCGCGCGGGGTTCGTCTGGGGCGCGCGAGTTGTTGTCATACTGGTCCTCATTGCGGTTGCCGCATTCGGCATCGTGTTTCGCAAGCCGCTTTACAACCGGTTTGTCCTGTTTCCCCGGCAGCAGAAAGCCTGGGATGCCATACGGGCCAAGCGGGTCACCCCGCCTCTCCGTTACGCCTGGAACGAATACCGCGGCATCATGCACAACCACACCGAACTCAGCCACGATTCCGCCGTCTCGCCCGAAGAAATCCTCGGCGTGCTCAAGAAATGTGATCTCGATTTCATCTTCACCTCGGATCACTGCGACAACGGCGTCGCCGATTATTCAAAAGGCTGGAAAGGCCTGCACGACGGCAAGCTGTTTGTCCGCGGCTATGAAATGAGCAAGGGTTTTATGCCATGGGGATTGCCGGACGACACCGTCCTCCGCAACGACGATGATCCGCACAACACCGCCCGAAAAATCGCAGAAGCCGGCGGCGTTCTTTTCTTCGCCCACTGTGAGGAACCCCGGCTCTGGAATCTCGAAGAGCTTACCGGCATCGAAATCTACAACCTCCACGTCGACGTCAAAGACGAGAACTTCAAAACCCTCATTCCCGACATGCTCTTCTCTATCCGCAAATATCCCGACCAGACGTTCCGCCTCATCTTCGACCGGCCGACCCCATTCCTCGAACGGCTTGACACGCTCAACCGAAGCCAAAAGATCGTCGGGATCGGCGCAAATGACGCCCACCAAAACCAGGGCGTTCGATTCATCTATACGCCAAACAACACCCTGCTCCTCAAATCGACGAGCGGCGATTCAGACGACGCCAACATCAAAGAGTTCAATCTCAACGCACTCTCGCGCCTCGCGCTCCGCATCCTCTTCGGGCCCCTCGAACTCGGTAGGCAAATCTACCGCTTCGACTTGGACAAGTACGAAACTTCCGCCCGCTACGTCAACACCCACATCCTCGCCCGGAACCTCACGGAAAAAGACCTCATCGAAGCCCTCCGCGCCGGCCGGGTATTTGTCGCGTTTGACGCAATTGCCGACGCACGTGGCTTCGTTTGGATAGCCGAAGGACTGCAGGGCAAAGCCGCCATCGGCGAATCCATTCCGTTCGACCCCGCGGTCAAATTGCGTGCCGCCGCTCCACACGAAGCACGGTTCACCGTCATCCAGGACGGCAAACAAATCGCGCAAGGCATCGGGTTCGACTTCGACTTCATACCCCCAGGCCCCGGCAAATTCCGGGTCGAAGCCGAACTCGAGATCCGCGGCGAGTGGACCCCCTGGATCTACTCGAACTACCTCGAACTCGCCGCCGCAACGAAGCTTGCGCCCGTTCCGGCCCTGGCCCCAGCCCCTTAACCCGCTATATTCAAGCCTGTTGAACGCGCAGCCGCATTCAGGCAAAATACGCTACGGTTTAGAGGCGGAATCGGGAGGTCTGCGCAAGACAGGGCGTAATCCATGCCGCGCAGCCCCCTCCATGGCCACGCCAACCCGGGAGGCGATACGTTGAAGTACGCCATTATCTCCGACATCCACGCTAACCTGCAGGCCCTGATCGCCGTCCTCGATCAGATCGACCTGATCGACGTCGACCAGATCGTTTGCCTCGGCGATGTCGTCGGGTACAACGGCAACCCTAACGAATGCGTCGAACTCGTCCGCGAGAGGCAGATTCCTACCATCTGCGGAAATCACGACGCCGTAGCCTGCGGCGTCTCCGAACCCTGGGGGTTCAATGCCGTTGCCCGTGCCGCCGCGATCTGGACTCGCGAAAACCTTAAGGCGGTCAATCTCGACTGGCTCAGAAGCCTCCCAAACACCCGCCGGTTCGAGCACTTCCTCGCCGTACACGGCTCACCCATGGACCGCGACACCTATATGTTCAGTTGGGAAGACGTGGTGCCCCACCTCAACTTCCTCAAAGAACAAAACGTCACCGTCTGTTTCTTCGGCCACACCCATTGCCCGGGCATCTTCTCCACCGACAAAAGCCGTTCCGTCGACACCTTCGACGAGACCACACGGTTCATTCTCGAAGAAAACGAGACGTTCCTCATAAACCCAGGATCCGTCGGCCAGCCCCGCGATGGCGACCGACGCGCCGCGTTCGGACTGTTCGAGACCGAAAACCGCGAATACGAACTCGTCCGCGTGCCATACGCCATCAAACTCGCTGCCGAAAAAGTGGTCGAAGTAGGACTGCCCCAGTTCCTCGCCGAACGACTCTCCCTGGGGCGCTAAAGAAAAGGTATAATCACGTTGGGACGCCCCCCGGCCGCGCCGAACGCGCGCCGTTGTGGGGGCTGTCCCCAATGAACACAGGAAGCTGGAGAAACCCATGCGGCGCGCTGAAGTCAACAGAGAAACAAAAGAAACCCGGATCGACCTCCGCCTCAACCTCGACGGCACAGGATCTATCAACATCAATACGGGCGTCGGCTTCCTGGACCACATGCTCACCCATATCGCCCGCCACGGCCTGTTCGACCTCGATGTCGCCGCAAAAGGTGACCTCCAGGTCGACGCACACCATACCGTCGAAGACATCGGCATCTGCCTCGGTAAAGCCTTCACCCAGGCTGTCGGCGACGCCGCGCGCATCACCCGGTTTGGACACGCCGTCGTGCCCATGGACGAAGCGCTCGCCGAAGTCGCCGTCGACATTAGCGGAAGGCCCTTCCTGGCGTTCAACGCACCGTCCCTCAAAGGCAGAGTGGGGGAGTTTGACGCCGAACTCGTCGAAGAATTCTTCCGTGCATTCGCCGTAAACAGCAAAATCACTCTCCACATCGTGCTCCGCTACGGCAACAATGTCCATCATTCCATTGAAGGGATCTTCAAAGCATTTGCCCGGGCTCTCGCCGAAGCCGTCAAAGTCGACCCCCGCGTCGCCGGCGTGCCCTCCACCAAAGGAACTCTTACCGCGTGATTGCTATTGTCGACTACGGCATGGGAAACCTCCGCAGCGCCCAGAAAGGATTCGAAAAAGCCGGCCACGCTGCCACCATTACCGACGACCCATGCATCATCGCCGCCGCACACGCCGTCGTCCTCCCCGGTGTTGGCGCATTCAAAGACTGCTACGACGGGCTCAAGGCCCGCGGGCTCGTCAAACCCATCCTCGACGCCGCATCGAGCGGCCGGCCGTTCCTCGGCATCTGCGTCGGCCTCCAATTGCTCTTCGAAGAAAGTGAGGAAGGCGGCATCTCCAAAGGCCTCGGAGTCCTGCCGGGCCGCGTCGTACGCTTTCCCGATGCCAAAAAAACCGGGCTCAAAGTCCCCCACATGGGTTGGAACACGGTCAAACCCGTTGACGGCCGGGCCGCCCGGCTGTTCAAAGACATCCCGCCCGAACCCTACGTCTATTTCGTCCACAGCTACTATGCCCGGCCCGCCGACGACAGCCTCGTCCTCGCCACCTGCACCTACGGCGTCGAATTCGCCGCTATGGTTGGCCGCGACAACATCTTCGCATTCCAGTTCCACCCGGAAAAGAGCCAAAAACACGGCATTGGCCTGTTGCGCGCGTTCGGCGACCTCCTGAAAGGAGGCCTCATCAAAGGAGATACCGGATGAAACGCTTCCTCGTTTCCACCGACGGCAGCGAACCGGCGGCACGCGGCGTACGGTATGCCGTCGCACTCGCCCAACAATACAAAGCCGCACTCCTCGGCATACACGTCGTCGACGTAAAGCTCCTCGAAGGACCCTTCCTCCGCGACATCTCCGCTTCCCTCGGCACCGCTCCCTACGTCAACTACCAGGGCAACATCGCCATGCTCCTCGAAGAACGGGGAAAAGCCGCGCTCGACTCGTTTGTCGACATCTGCCGCGAGGCCGGCGTTCCCTGCGAGGCCGAGCAGGTCACCGGCATGGTTGTCCGAAGCATCGTCGACCGAAGCCTGGCCGCCGACCTCATCGTCATGGGCCGTGGCGGTGAGCATTCCGAATGGCTCGACGGCCTCGTCGGCTCCACCACCGCCGCCGTCGTAAGAAGAGCCAAACGGCCCGTACTCGTCACCGGCACCGATACGCTCCGCCACCGCCTGTTTCTCGTCGCCTACGACGGCTCAGGCCACGCGCGCGCCGCGCTGGAAAAAGCCGCCGCAATTGGAGTAGAATGGCGGGTGCCGTGCCATATCCTGGTGGTCGGGGATGAGGCGGCGCGGGGTCTGTTGGAGGAAGCCAGAAGCCTGTTGAGAGGTGTCTCATTGCCGGTCGACTACGTCCTCAAACCGGGCGATCCAAGCGAAACCATTGTGGATTACGCCAGGCAGTCTGACGCGGATTTGCTCATTATGGGGGCATATGGGCACACCAAAGTCAGAGAACTCGTGGTGGGAAGCACTACCGCGTATGCCATTAACCATGCGCCGTGCCCCCTATTACTCTTGCGATAAAGGTTACAACAAAATGGAAACTGATCGATACGCAGCCGTTGAAGCCGTGATTGCATGTGTCGGCGAACTGCCCGCACTCCCCTCCGTCGTCGCTGAAGTCCTGCAAATCACCGGCGATCCAGCCGCCGCCGTCTCACAAATCAGCGAGCACGTTCAGCGCGATCCCGGCCTCGCCGCCAAAATCCTCAAAGTCAGCAACAGCCCCTACTACGGCATGAAACAACACGTCGGCTCGCTCAAGCTGGCACTCGTGATACTCGGCGTACGAGAAGTAAGAAACATCGTACTCGGTATCAGCGTACTCGAACAACTCCAGGATCAAGGATTCCAGAACTCTGTCGTCATGCGGGACTTCTGGACCCATTCCGTCACCGTCGCCGCGCTCACAAAACGGCTCGGCGCAGCGTTCGCTCTCGGGTTGCAGGGCGAAGATTTCACCTCCGGACTGTTGCACGACATAGGCAAGATGGTCCTGTTCCGCCAGCTCGGCTCAACCTACCAGCAAATCTTTATCGCAGCCGACGGCGTTGCCACCAGACTCTGCGAGCTGGAAACGGAAAGCTTCGGGTTCGACCACGCCGATGCTGCGGCCGCACTCGCCATACATTGGAACCTACCCCCATCACTCGTCGATTCGCTGTGGTGCCATCACCCCGCGCCCCATCGCCCACTCAACGACGCCAACAACCCCCGGCTCGCCGCAAGCGTCTGCATTGCCAACCTCGCCGCACATGATAATTTCGATCTGCCCCCTGACCAGTGCGCGTCATGCACCATCGAAGCCGCCTGGAGCATACTGGCCTCCGCAAAAACCCCCGCGGATATCCACCAGCGCAAACAACTGCTCGCCGGGTTCCGCGAACAATTGAGCCAATCGCCCCTGCTCCAGTTCTGAACCACACCGAACTGAGTTCTATGAACCACTGAGCATGTTTGTCATCAAGCCCTGAAAGGGCTAAACATGGTAGCCTGGGGCAACGCCCCAGGTAGCAGGAATTGAAAACGGCAAGCCCTGAAAGGGCGTAACATCGTACGGACTAAACCTCGCAGTATGGCCAGAAAACAAAAAATTCAACTGCAACAACCCCAGGATCTCGAAGCCATTGACGCCGAACTCGCCGCCGCCATGGATACGCTCGATAAAAAAAATGAGGAAGTGAACGGACTCCTCGCCCAATACGCCCCACCGCCGCCTGATCCCGAATCCGCCCCTGCCGACGTACTCGATCCGCCCGGCTCCGCCATTTCCGAACCCCAGCCCGGGGAAAATGCGGAATCCCCTTGACCCCCGAGTCGCTCCACATCCTCATTACGGACCCCCATCTCGGCGGCGGCGGCCAAGTCCGGTACGTCTCCAACCTCGCGGCCCAACTCGTTCAGCTCGGCCACAAAGTCGTCATCGGATGCAGGCCCGGAAGCATCCTCGTCAACGCCGCGGCCGCCGCCGGATGTCCCGCACACGACTCGTTTGCGTTCCGCGGCGGCTTGCGGCCTGCCGCGTGGCGCAACGACCTCCAAAACTTCCGCCGCTGCATCCGCATCGAAAAACCCGACATCATCCACGTCAGCTCCTCCCAAGACCACTGGGCCGCCGCACTCGCCAATAAGTCCCTCGGCCGGCCCGTCTGCATCCTCCGCACACGCCACAATACATACGCCGTCGCCAACAACCTGCCCAACCGCGTCCTCAACCGCCGTTGGACCGATTACCAGATCGTCGTCTGCGATACCGTCCGCAGAGACCTCGCACGCCATCCCGCGTTCGATCCCGCGCGCCTCTGTACCATCCACAATGGCGTCGACGCGAACCTCTTCACCCCATCCGCCGAAACACGCGCCAACGCACGCGCCGAATTCGGTTACGATCCGTCCCACCTCGTCGTCGGTATCGCCGCCAGGCTCGTCGACGCCAAAGGCCACGCCTTCCTCTTCCGCGCCGCCGCGCTCCTCAAAGACAAACTGCCCCAACTGCGCATCCTGTGTTTCGGCGAGGGCGTAAAAGAATCCCAACTCCGCCAACTCGCCGCGGATCTCGGAATTGTCGGCATCGTCCAATTCGCCGGATTCCAAAACGACATGCACCGATGCACCCAGGCGTTCGACATCGGCGTCCAGCCGTCCATCGACTGCGACACCTCATCGTTCAGCCTCAAAGAACAGATGGCGCTCGAAATGCCCGTGGTCGCTTCCGACTATGGCGGCCTCGTCGAACTCATCGACGACGGAGTTGAAGGCTTCATCGTGCCCGCCGGCTCCGTCGAACCCCTCGCCACCGCCATCGCCTCACTCGCCACTGATCCCGCGCGCCGCACCGCCATGGGAAAGGCCGGCCGCGTACGCGTCATCCGCGATTTCACCGTCGAAGTGTTCGCCCGCCACACCGTCGAGGCCTACAGCCGCGCACTCTTCATCGCGCGCGACCGGACGCGCCCATGAACGTCCTGCACATCAACGAGCAGCGCGGCTGGCGTGGGGGAGAGCAGCAGGCCGGCTACCTCATCCGCGGGTTGGCACAGCGCGGTTATAACGTCCTCATCGCCGGCCGCCCCGGAACGCCATTCATCCAATCCGATCACGGCATCGGCCCCATCGCCAAAATCTCCGCACCGTTTCTGTCCGAATTCGACGTCTACACCGCCTCCGTCATCGCCCGCGCCGTCCGACGCCACAACGTCGACATCATCCACGCCCATACCAGCCACGCCCATACCATCGCCTGCATCGCGCGGGCACTTGCCCGCCGCGGAAAAGTCGTCGTATCACGCCGCGTCGATTTCGCACCCCGCAACACCCCGTTCAACCGCTTCAAATATTCGCTCCCCGACGCCTTCGTCGCCGTCTCCACCTGCATTGCCCGCGTCATGCTCGAGTTCGGCATCGACGAGTCGCGCCTCACACTCGTGCACAGCGGCACCGACGCCTCGCGTTTTGACGTCGATCCCATTCCGCGCGACCAACTCGACGTGCCCGACGGCGTACCCCTCCTCGGGTGCGTTGCCGCGCTCGTCGGCCACAAGGACCACGCCACCCTGCTCGACGCCATGCCCCTTATCCTGCGCCGCATCCCGCAACTGCGACTCTTCCTGATCGGCGAAGGCCCATTGCGGCCCCGGATCGAAGTTCAAATCAAAACCCTGGACATCGGCCAATCCGTCACGCTCCTCGGCCACCGTCCCGACGTCCCCCGTATCCTCAAGGCCCTCGACGCATTCGTACTCTCCAGCAAGGAAGAAGGGTTCGGCGGCGCCGCGCTCGAAGCCATGGCGTGCGGCCTGCCCGTCGTCTCGACCGACGCCGGCGGCATGTCCGACACCGTCCTCCACGAAAAAACAGGCCTGCTCGTCCCCGTCCGCGACCCCCAGGCACTCGCACAAGCCGTCATACGCGTCTTTACCGAACCCGCCCTCGTTCAAAAACTCCGCGCCAACCTCCCCGCACAAGTCGACCGCTTCTCGATTGACCACATGATTGAAGGAAACCTGGCCGTTTACAACCGCCTGCTCAAAACGCTCTAGAGTCCCTGCTCCCCGGCTGTTCTGCCACGCAAGACTGACATCAAAGCCCAAAATGCAAGACCCGCCCCAAAGCCTGTCATCCTGAGCGAGGAAGCCCTGCGGCAGGGCTTTTTTGTGGAAGAAAACCGAGATCAAAACATGTCATCCAAAGCCCGCCCCAAAGCCTGTCATCCTGAGTCCTGCCAGCCACTGGCTAAGGCTTTTGTTCATGGCCCTTTATGGCAGGGCGTGAGGATCCCCTCGCTCGGAACCAGTGGCGTCCCAAGAGG
>DATKVG010000100.1:0-9960 GCA_035530195.1 Bathyarchaeia archaeon
AACGGTTCATCCCCACGCGCGTGGGGATTACTCATTTAAACGTATCGTCTCCATCCCATCCTCCGGTTCATCCCCACGCGCGTGGGGATTACTACATCTTCGGGCTTGAGCATCCCGCCGCTACTGGTTCATCCCCACGCGCGTGGGGATTACCTCCGTACTCCCGTTGTCACGATCTGCATCGCCGGTTCATCCCCACGCGCGTGGGGATTACGAAGGAGGCGGGCGAGCGCATAACAACCAGGACGGTTCATCCCCACGCGCGTGGGGATTACACTTGGTATTTATTGGTTATTTTGGCTTTGTAATGAGCTGAAGTCCATCCCAACTGAGGACGTGTCTCGAGGGATCGCCCCAGAAGTCGATTTTGAACCCCTGTTCGTTATTTGCGGTCCAAATGAGGATAGATCCTCCTTCGCCGGTTTTCCGGCAAACCTTTTCCCATAGTTTTTCTCTTACCATGGCGGAGACGGTGCCGACAAACACGCCGGATTTTGGTTCGAGCAGCCATCGAGTGAGTTCACCGCGGAGCGAAGGCGATACGCGTTCGAGCACCATGACGACCATTAGGGTTCATCCTCTGTGTGTTCGTCGGGTTCGGCATAGGACACGCCGCCGGCCACTTCGCCGGCGTCAGGGTCCCACAGGCCTCCGGGCGTGCCGGGATCCGAGTCGAAATCGGTCTCGGCTTCGTCGTCATCGGCCGGCTTCACGTCCAGCGCGTACTCGAGGTCCTTCACAACGCGTTCGAGGAGGCGCTGCGCCGCAAAAGCATCGCGGCACAGGATTCGGACCTCTCGCTCGATGTTTCGGGCCGAGCGGGCGGCGGTTTCGAACGCGGCGGGGGCGGTGGTCGTGGCCTTGTATAGGTCGGCGATATCGTAGACAAACGACAACTGTTTGCCGGTGTGGATGAACCCGAGCGCGGGCGAATAGCCTGCGCCGACTATGGCGGCGTGGCAGATTCCGTAGAGGCAGGAATTGGCGGTGGAGAGAGCGCGGTTGACGGGATCGGCGTCGCGCCAGTTCTGGCGGTCGTACGCCCGGCCCGTCCACGGTATGCCGAATTGGCGGGACAGGCTCGAGTAGGCTTCGCGCACGCGCACGCCTTCCATGCCGCGGATCTGTTGGAGCGTCAGACTCGAATCGAGCTTTCCCGGAAAGCGCATCTCGTACAGGCGGCGAACCACGGCGAGGCGCGTGGAGCGGCGGCTCGAGAGGCGCGCCTGGAGCAGAAGGTTCTGGGAGTTTCGCGTGGTTCCGTGCCCCGCGGCATAGAACCGGACCCCCTGCTCGCCGCACCACACGACGAGGCAGCCGTTGTCGGCGAGGGCGAGGACGGCGGCGTGTGTGATGGCGGTGCCGGGCCCCAGCATCAACAGGGCGAGCGTGGCGCACGGCACCGGGGTGAGTCCCTGGGCGTCGTGAATGGCGATGGCTTTGTCTTCCTGATCGATCCGGGCGTGCTCGACATAAAGGTAGCTGAGCCGGTCGCGCACCTTGGCGAGGTCGTGCAAGTCACGCGTCAGCATTCGCCACGCCTCGATTGTGGTGCGGGCGTCCCGCCTGCACGAACCACAGACAGCAGCCCGAACCCAAACCCTTTCGCCGAGCCCAGCCCGCTCTCGACCGATAGCATGAAAGCCGGCCCGTCCGCCACCGTCAAGTCTCCCTCGAGCAGCGCGGAACGAAACCGCAGCCGGTTCTCGGCCGTTCCCGGCTTGTGTCCCGCCACCCAGCCGAGGTGAACCACGTTGAATTCGTTCTGGAGTGCAAACCCGGCGTGTTGGGCCTTCGCGGCAAACCATTGGCGGATTGCCCGGTCCGGGGTTTCGCCTTGATCGCCGTCCCAGGTCACGGCCACGCGTTTCGACTGAGATTTGGGGCGGCCGAAGGTGTCGACACCCTCGTGCGGCGTGCACAGATCTGTACCATCGCGCGCCGTCTTGGTCTTCTTGCTTAAATTCATTCTGATGCGAAACCGAAGGTGGTCGCCGGGCGCGAAAGACGGGGCATATTCGCGAACCTCCGGCGGCGCCGCCAGAAGCATGCCCGCATTGTAAAATGCGCTATCCCAGTCCGGGGCCAATTGAGACTGAACAAGAACGATCGCGCGCGGCGAGTTCTCCTCGATCTGGTTGTCGATGCGGAACAGAAAACCGGACGGGCTTCCGTGCGACCTCGATGGAAACGCCATCGACAGCCGCTGGTGGACGTGGTAGATGTCGCGCAGCCACCGCCGGCCCGGCCGCTCCCGATCCGGATTGTCGCCGGTGTTGATCATCAGACTCGATAGATACATCACTCGACCTCCTCGGGGCTAAGCCGACGCCGCCGCGTCTCGAGCGACCGGAACTTGACGATCTCGTCGCGTTTCTCGATAATCCGCTCCCGCCATCGAGCATCCTCCGGGTCGATGCGGTCCAGCCCCATGTTCAGCCCATACTCGAGCATGGTGACGGCGTCGTGGCACAAGCGGCAAAGGGAACGCAGCTCGCCGATCCGCTCATCGCCGCCGGCGTGGCGGTACGTGACGTGCTGCACGGTCGTTGCACGCGATCTGCAGAACACGCAAAGATGCGAGTCCTTCTCGAGCCGCTGCGCGCGCATCTTCCGGTACTCGGAATTGCCATAATCTGCCCGCGGGCGTTGTGGCGAGGGCACCTGGCGCTGCAACGCCGATTCCGCCACCGGGACCTGCCCCCCGGCGCCCACGCGGAACTGCCCGCGCACAACAAAGCGCGCACCATGCGACGGCGGCTCGAACGTCAACGGCACGTCGTACCACACCTCGGCGTCATCCGGCGCCTCCGGCTGGTCGGGCGACGGAAACCAATCCAGCAGATACTCGAGTGTTTCCGGGGGATTATCCCTTTCAAAGCGCCGCTGCCACGGAACCGACACAAGCGCCGAAATCAGGTCCGGATGCGCCGCCGGCGCCTCCTCGAGCACCCGCCGCGACGGCGGACAGCATTTCCTGCCCAAATAGAGCGTCCAGCGCGGCTTTTCGATCACCTGCCGGAGTTCTTTGATCAGGGCCGGATTCCCCTGAAGCACCACCAGGAAAGTGGCGTCGCAAAGATACTCCCGCCGCGTGAGCATTGCGCCGGGTTTTGTCTTCCCCTCGGCTTCGGCGATGCGCATGTCCATCCCCGCGCCTACCGTGTGATAGTCCCACCACCGGTATCCGGGCGCATCCACCCGGACGCCCATACGCAGTTCGGCCAGTTGAGGCAACCGGCATTCCTGCGCTTCCGCCCGCGTCACGCCCAAAGCCGCACACAACAGTCCGATCACGCCCGATTTAGTGGGCCCTTCAGCCGTGCGCCGTACAACGAACTTCGACTCCTGATTACCCCACGCCTGCAGCGGTCCTTCAAACCGAAGAAACAGCGTGTTGGCCGTCATGGCGCCACCTGTTGGCTTGTCACTTTCTTCTGAACCGAATTCCAATCAAAGCCCAAGCCGCCGATGACGGCCGGAATCAGTTGATCGAGCGATTTGAGGTTTACCTCGGCCACCGGAATCGTTTTCTTGGCTTCGATGACGCAAAGCGGATAACGCAGATTCGGCGAGAACCAGAAACGCTTCTGGGGCTTGCCGTACCCCGTGTCCAAGTCGCGAACATAATGCGCCAACTGCGCCACACTTTGTGAAATGACGTCAGGATTGCCCTTGCCCGACACGGGAGCGGCGAAGGCATTCGCATAGCTCGTCGGGGTGTCGGCGAATTGGATCAGCAGGCCATCGGGCGGATTGTGCGCCGCAAAACTATTCTGTTTGCCCGAAGGATTTGCCAGCGCTGCTCCACGGATAAAAGCCCCTACCGTATGTGCGGCAAGTTCTTTCTGGCCATTGAGGTTTTCCACAAGCTTGTCCCAATTGATCGAGAAGTACTTGTAGAAACATGCCGAGGCAAACATGGATTCATCCACGTAGCCCGCCCCTGCATCTTCGCCTGGAATGTCATCGGCGGCCACATAATAGTCCACCTCGGGCAGCGCCTCGTGCGTTGAAATCGCGTGAGCAACCTGAAGGGCGGCCTCGACGGTCTTGTCAAGCTCCTTCCAAAGGTCGTTTGAAGATTTGTCCGGCTCCAGCATCCGTCCGGATAGTGCCATATCGGGGACTGCCACATGCTTACTGATCAACGCGCAGAAGTCCGCGGCCAGTTGTTTCTCAGTCCTTCCGTCCCCGTTTTGGAGTAGTGCGGCCATTTCCTCGATGGCTTGGCGGCTCGTATAAACGAGCATCTTGCTTTTTTCGCTATCTGCTGCGTCGTCCGTTTCTTCCTTCTTCGCCTTCTTGGGCTTGAAACCGCATAGTTCGAGTATCTTCTCGGCGCGCTTCTGGACGTCTGGCTTCCCTTGAACCTTCTCGGCGATCAGTCTGGCCAACTGGCGCGTGCGAATTCCCCCGCAAAGCGCTTGGAACTCCCTGCTCATCCGGATGCTTCGTTTGATGCATTGACTTGAGATGCGCGAGCGCAGAGCACCGCCAAAATAGCACGTCTTCGGCGCACCCAGGTCGTCCCGATTTAGGTTTGACGGACTATGGTTTTGTATTGCGTGAATCTCGATCAGCATGATGGACCCCTTTCATCCTTAATCTTCGGTTTGAAGGAATTGTTCCGCCCATCGCAGGTGGACGGATTCGTATTCCCACACGGAGAGTTCATCCGTGAGTCTTACCCAATCGAGTGAAAGTCCTCTCGAGGCAACCTGCCCGATCGCCCAACGAAGTTCCGCCTCGATCTTGTCGAGCGGCAGCATCAATATGTTGTCGAGCTTCCGCCCAAACCGATTTCTACCGTTCTCATCGGTCGGGAGGCACCGGCGGAGTTGACGCGCAAGCGTGGCCTCGCGGGCCTGGGGAATTGGGTGGGCAGCGTAGAGTTTAGCTATAAGCCACGCCACTTCCCGGCGCGGCGCCCGCTGGTTCTTCGCCCGTAACGGCCACCAAAGCCCCGAAAAGAGGTCAAACCCATCCACGGATTCATCCAAGCCGTGTTGGGAATAAGTCCGCAGCAGACCAAGATCCCCTGACTTGAGGCCACTCAATACGCGAATGAATTCTTCCGTCGCGGTCATTTATCCCGTCCTTTTCCCCGCCCCTTCTTCGCGGCCTTGGGTGTCATGTTTGGCATGGCATTGGCAATGCGCTTGCGTATTCTGGCTGCTTGGATCGTAAACCCTGGGGACAGCGATTGTGCGGCTAAGCGCATCATCGGGCGGAACGCCTTGGCCGCTTCCTGCCATGCGGTTTCGCCGCCCGCTATCAACGATCCACTTTTCTCCGACACCTGCTTTTCAACGTGCGGTCCAATGGACGCAAGCATAGAGGTAATCTCTCGATGCTCACGCCGCTCGCCCTTTTCGTTGTCCGATCCCAGGTTTTTGGCGAAACCCCATTTTCCCTTGCGCCATTGTTCCAAGTTGTTGAGGCATTCGTCCCGCTGTTCTTGTGGCGCCTGGTCGATATCGCAAGGGATCTGGCATTCGACAGCCTCAAGATACTTGTCGTTCTGGACGGTAGAAAAGCCCACTATCCAGCAAGGAGATGCGTTTCCTGTTTGCCCCTTTCGAAGCAGGCCGGCAAGGATATTGGCCCACTGCCCCGCCGCGGCGTCTGGTGCGCCAAGAGCGTCCCGCGCATGCAGGCTGCTGATTTCGCCCTTGGCGGACATCCCGTAGATGACATGCGGGTCGCACCACGCCCTGACCGGTTCTCCTTCTTCCGTCTTGGTGCTGCCAATTGGGGCAAATACAGTACGCAGGATTAGCCTCTCGCTGCGCCCGCATGAGATGCAGGTTTCTGCCCGTTCCGCAGGAGAGTCTAACCACACTCGCCGCGGCAGCCAGGTCAAACCTGTGAGCAGTGGCACCTCGCCTATGCCAGGCAGTTGGACGTCCGGTTTTTCCCATGCGGGCGTTCCTAACGGGCCGACCGGCCGCCAGGAAAGCCGTACAGTGGCCGCAAGTGAACCGCGCAGCGGTATGACGTAAAGGGGAGGCTTTGAGTTGATTCCAGGCGGTTTACCACGCCCACCGGAAGTCGCAAATGCTGGAAGCCTTAGCAAGCCCATTGCACAACATGCGCGACACAAACCGTTTACTTCGTCCGTTGAATGCCTAAAATGCCACGCATTCGTACCGGTCGGCACCTCATGGACAAGGTAGTTGGCGGTCAGCCGTTTATCTTCGCCCACAGGTTTCTTGTACTGATAAAATCGCCGGGTCTCTCCAAACAAGTCAAAGCATTCTTTATTCTGTTCGAGTTTCAAGAACCAATCCGGAGGGAATGGTTCGTAAGGCGCGGCCTGTGGGCCGTTCGCCGGGTTTCCCTTGCACCAGTAGAGCAGGGCGAGGAGAAAGCGGAGTATGGCGAGGCGGTCCATGGGATTGGATGCGGCGACTTGGCGGATTCTGTGTGCGTCTTGGAATGCTTTGAGGATACCGACGCGTTTGAAATCGCCATTGTGATAGAGAACGGGAATCCAGTTTTGGGAAAGCAAGTTGTACGAGTTCATAGACAGCCCCTTTTTGCGCGCCCTGCAGTGAGTCTACGCGGGGGTTCTGTTTAAATCAAGTAGATTGAGGGGTTATCTAAGTGAGCGATTTTGATGTGGAAGTTGGGGTCAGCGGCGGTATTGGGAGGCTCGATGAATTGTCTCGCCAAGCCGGAAGGGCTGAATGGGCCAGGGTGAGTATACGTGAGCGGAGATTCTCCTCAAACCACAGCTGGGCCGCGCTGCCTTTATATATGACGACATAATTTTTGCTGAATGTGGGTCCGGAATTATTCCGGACCTACGCTTAGGCATACATTGCTCAGAAAGGGCTCTGGCTGCCGCCGCTGCCGCGTGATAATGTAGAAACTCGAGGGCCCGGAATTATTCCGGACCTACAGGAAGGTGGGAAAATTCGGTCGTGCTGTATAGAATCGTTATGTGCTGATATTGTTGACTGTCTGGCAGGGCGGCCGACGAAGTCGGCTGCGCGGAAAGCTGATTGTTGACGAGGTACAGCCTATCGAGTGCGGTGAGGCGGCCGATCTCCGGGGGAAGCGTGGAAAGCTGATTTCCGCTGAGGTTCAGCCCCTGAAGCTGTTCGACACCCGGCGCGTCGAGAAGCGTGCGGAGGTCGCTGTCCTTCACGCCGCAGTCCATAAGGCTCAGAGTTACCCAGCCGCTTCTTCTGGCTTTGGCGACCCGCTTCACGATTAGGGCGGTTGAATATGTAGCCACAGAAATCCGCTCCGTTCCGTTTTCCGGCGCCGGGTATCGGCCGCCGGCCCCTAAACATCCCCGTTTAGCATAGTGGCTTGAGGAAGCTAGTTTAGTACCCGGTGGAGAAAAAGGCAACAACGCATGATACGGGTGGGGAGGGACAAGCTGTCGAACCCCTGCCGGGGTACTTCGTTGGCGCGACTTGTGCCCAGGGTAGCGCCCGGCCCTGGACCGGTGTGGAGTGGTCGCCGGGGTCTTCGTTGGATGCTCGTGGTAGGTGACGGGTACAGGGCCATTGGTACGGGCCGGTCGCAACCCTGGGCTGACAATTGACCCACCCCTCCGGGGTGGAAGAGTGAAGCGGCAGGAGTTGTTGCACCCCTTCAGGGTGCACTATCTTTACGCATTCCTTTCCTGGGGCGTTGCCTCAGGCTATTATGTGTTACGGCTCCGGCGTAACTTGCGCTTTCAGCGTATTCATCATTCATCAGTTGTCATATGCTGCCGCACGGTGAACTTCGCACTTGGCCCTGTAGGGGCGGGGGGAGTTGTTGCACCCCTTCAGGGTGCTTTTTGGTTGTGTATTCATTTCCTGGGGCGTTGCCCCAGGCTAATATGTGTTACGCCTTCAGCGTAACTTACGCCTCCGGCGTAACTTGCGCTTTCAGCGTATTCATCATTCATCAGTTGTCATATGCTGCCGCACGGTCAAGTTCGCACTTCGCCCGGTCAACTTCGCACTCAGAACTTTGAACTTCGCGCTTACCAGGGGAAGTTTTTCATGCTGGGGAGGGTGAAGATTTCGACCATCAGGGGTAGCGGGGGGCGGATGGTGTAGTCGGGGTCGTTGTATGGTGCGTTGGGTGCGGTTTTTTCTTGGGCGAGGACCATGCATCGGGTTGCGTCGATGATGTGGTCGTTTCCTTTTGAGTAGGTGACGGCGCCGTTGTTGAGTGAGTAGGTTTGTGTGAGGAACTGGTCGGGTATTTCGGGGTCGGTGGCGGGGAAGACGATCTCGCGCCGTTGTAGCGCCTTGTTGATGAGCGAGGTCATGAGTTCTTTTGTTCGTTTTTTCGTTTGGGCGCCGTTGGGGAGTTCGAATGGTGTGACTCCGCCGAAATCGAAGCCGAAGAGGCGTCCGTCGAACGCGCGTGGCTTGTATTTGTCGAGCGACATGAGTTCCTGGATGACGGCGAGTCCGTTGCCGCCGTTGTCGATGCCGATTGCTGCGGGCGCGAGTAGGGAGTCGATGACGGCGAGACATTGGGCGATGTGGGGGTAAGCGACTTTCTCCATGTGGACGCGCAAAACAAGCCTTAAACTGCAGTCTGGAGTCTGGAGTCTGGAGTCTGGAGGAGAACAATCAGGAGATTTTTTGGGGGTGTCTTGGCGGAAGACTAGGATTTCGGTTGGGTCGTTTGTGTATCCGAGGTCTGCGCCGAGGTAGTATTGGGCGGAGTCGGGCCAGATGTTGAGTAGCGTCTCGAACCGTTGTTCGGTTTCGAGTTCGGATTGGCAGTCTTCGAGTTCGGCGTTGGTGATGACGATTTTGCGGTACTCGGGCACGTCTTGGAGCGCGAGTGCGAGGTGTTCGGGGTGGAACGCGCCGTAGCTTGGCGCGCCGTGTTCGCCGGCGACTTCGTGCTGCCAGCCGGCGGTTGCGCGGCCGCCGTAGAATTCGAGCAGGTCGGCTTCGTGGTTGGGTGTCCAGTTGGGGTTGAGCCAGGACGGCCATCGGAACACGCGCCAGCGGGGCGAGTTTGTGAGGCGGTAGTATGTGGCGTTGCGCATGCCGTTGGGGGTCGAGTATACGCGGAGTTTGCCGCCGGCTTTTAGGCATTGGCGCAGCGCGCGCCATGCGTCTTCGCTGAGCCACGCGCCTTCGTCGACCCAGACGCGGTCGACGTGGAGGGAGCGGAACGCTTCGCCGTACGTGCCCGCGGGCCGGAAGTAGAGGACGCTGCCGTTGGTGAACTCGAGGCGCGGGTAGGGAAACCGCTGCATCTTGCGGTGGCCGTTGCGGCCGCGGGCGATGCAGGCTTCGAGCCGCGGGTTGTTTTCGAGCTGGAACTCGATTTCCTCCCAAATGGCGAGCAACTGGCCCGCGAGCGCCGCCGCTACCAGCCCCGATCCTTTCCGGGTGGTCATCGCATAATGGAGCGCCAGCGTGGTCAGGTTGGCCGTCTTGCCGACGTCGCGGCCGTCGAGATGGACGATGTTGTCGTCGGCTGCGCGGAGATCCTCGATTTGGTGCCGCCAATAAGCGCGGGCCGACCCGTCGCGGTTCGCCAGCCATTTCTGGCCCCAGGCGACGGGGTCGCACTTGTCGAGCGGTGAGGCGGGCGTCCGGCCCTCGGCGATCTCGCGGGCGTCGGCTTCGGCGGCGGCCACACGCGTCCCGTACTCCTCATCCAGTTTCGCCTTCCGCTCCGCCCAACGACCTTTCAACCCATCGTAATCCAGAAGCTTTCGCACCATCGCCGAAGTCCAAAGCCCTTCCCCCCGGTTCGGCACTCCATCCTCCTTCAACTTCCGCATGATCGCCGACTGGCTCAGCCCGGCTTCCTCCAGTTCCTTCGCCAGCACGATCGCCCCCTGTTCCACCGGGTTTTCAACAAGACGGCGCGTAGCCTTCTCAAACATCCACCCTACCGGTATATTCATCATCCCAGCTTTCGGCTTGTAACTGGGTTTCCGAGTCTTCTTTACACTCCCCTTTTCCATCGCCTTTT
>DATKVG010000101.1:0-11918 GCA_035530195.1 Bathyarchaeia archaeon
TTCCCGTTACACCCTCACTCAAAGCGGCAGCGATCTCTACATGTTCTTTGAGTGGGTGAGCGGCGACGTGACGATGCGCGCAATGAAACCAAAGTACTACGTGCTCAAACGCGCCAGCCGGTAAGTGCCGGTAAATTACAAAAAAATCAGGGCCGCGACGTTCGTCACGGCCCTTCTATGCCTACCCGCGTTTCCGCAGGTTGTTTTAGAGGCCCAAGATGACTCCCGGGCCTCCGCGGAAGGAGAAACGCCACATGTGGCGCTGACCAGAATGATTGTATCACAAGGGGATCAGGAACGCAAGTGCCTTTTAGTCAAGTATTTATGACCGCAGTTCTTGTATACTTTCCCATTTTGCCGCAATTTGCGTCTCTAGCACTTGAGCACGATGATTTATCCCGCATCAAAATGCGGTAACGCCCTTATTCCCGCCCAATCCATTACAGCACAAGAGGTTACGGCCTACGCCAGTTGTTTCCCCGTCGAACTGACGCTTAACGTGGCATGAAGTACTCCTTTTTGCTGTTTAAGTTCCCCCGCAAGTCGCTGGATTTGGTTGGCGCGGCCCTTGACGACAACGATTTCGGCGCAGAGGTTTTCATCGAGATGGATGTGGGTGGATGCGAGGACGACCTTGTGGTGGTGGTGCTGGGTGTGGGTAAGCTTGTCGGTCAGGCCGCGGGCGTGGTGGTTGTACACCAGCGTGATCGTGCCAACCACCTCTTCATTATGCTCCCACTGTTTTGCAACCAGCCGCTCACGGATCATGTCGCGGATAAACTCGGACCGGTTCGCGTAAGCCCCTTCCCGCACCAGTTGCTCGAGCCGCTCCATCAGCGGATTCTCGATCGAGAAACTGAGTCTGACAACACCAGGCATGACCGTCTTCCTCGGCACCGTGCGCATTCTAGTCCCGCCAGCCGGGTGTTGCAACCCCGTCGGCGCCGGCGCGTTTTTTCCATGGCCCATCCGGCGCGCTTCGTTTATAATGTACGCGCCGTTACAATGTAGGAGACTTGGCTTATGCTGGACGCGACGCTGTCAGGCTGCATCAATCACCCTGGAATCGAGGCGACGGGCCGGTGTAAGCAATGCGGCACGCCGTTCTGCGGCGCCTGCGAAGTGCGAAGCCCCAACGGGCGGTTCTGCAGCACCGTGTGCAAGGACAAATACGAGCAGTTCGCGGCACGTGCACGCCAGTTGGACAAACACCCGCCCCGCGGCGGCATCCTGATGCGGTTGCGGATTTTCGTGTTCAAAATAGCCGGATTGGTGCTTGCGGTCGGAGCGATTGTGTTTGGCCTGGCCTATTTCGACGTGCCGGTGGCCGGCCGGATTGCGCGCGCGCTCCTCCAGCTTGTTGGCGTGTACCTGCCGCAGTAGCGGCAGGTTCTTACTTTACCGCTTGGCTGCCGGGCAGACAGCGGCGGCGGACAAATCGAGCAGCGTGCCGCACAACGGCGCCTGCCGGCTAAGGAGGCACAGGCATCATGGATCTCTCTTTCTTGAAGTGGCCCATTATCATTGTCGTGGTGGTTGGCGGGGGCTGGTTGTTGACGTCGGGCGGCGTCAACTTCATGTACAACAAGTTCACCGCCACACCGCCCGGCGCCGACGCCAAAGCCGACGCCGTCAACGAGGCCGGATTGAGTAAGCTGGGCGGCTATTGCCTCAAGACGTTCCAGTACGAAAAAGCCATGCTCATGTTCTCGACCGCCTGCGACCTCTATCCCCAGGGCGCAAACTTCTATTACAGCAAGTACCGCATGGCCAAGTGCGCCGAGAAAATGGACGACGTTCCCCAGGCGGTGGCCCTGCTGAGGGCGCTGATACAGGTGAATGCCAACAGCATCGACAGCCGAGTCCCCGAAAACGACAACCTCAGGGCCCGCTCCGACAAACTCGAGGCCGTCAACAACGTATAGTGCCTGAAAGGACAGGGGCGCAAGGTGTTGACAGAAAAAGTGGCGGGGCGGATCCCCGTGCTCGAATGCCTTAAGGCCGGGAAACGCAAGGCGCACCGGCTGTACGTGCTCGAGGGCGCGCCGGGACTCGACGAAATCCGGCGGGCCGCTTCGGGCATGCCGGTCGTGCCGATGCCGCGGCGCGAGTTGGACCAATTCCTGCCGGGAGCCGTCCACCAGGGCGTCATTCTCGAAGCCGATCCCCTGCCCGTGCTAAAAGCCGAGACGTGGCTGGACCGCGATCACGCTGCAGACGCGATAGTGGTCGTGCTCGACGGCGTCGAAGATCCCAGGAATTTCGGCGCCATCGTGCGCACCGCCGCGGCGATGGGGGCTGAGGCCGTCATGTTCGCCAAAGACCGGGCCGCGCCCATCTCGCCGGTGTCGGTCAAAAGCGCTGCGGGCGCCATGGAATACGTCGACCTCGTCCAGGCCACCAACCTCTCCCGCGCACTCCACGCCATGAAGGACAAGGGCTTTTGGATCGCCGAGTTGGACGAGGCCGCGACACAAAACATCTGGGACGCCGACCTCACCGGCCGCATCGCGCTCGTCATCGGCAGCGAGGGCAAAGGCGTGCGGCGGCTCGTCAGCGAACATTGCGACCTGCACCTGCGCATCCCGCTCACCGGCCCCGTCACCAGCCTCAACGCATCCGTCAGCGCCGCCATCGCCCTCGCCGAATGCCTCCGCCAAAGACTTAAGTAACAATTGTCCGTGTTCGTCCGTGTCTGTCCGTGTCCGTCCGTGAAGGATGAAGTCTCTCCCCCGCGGATGCTAAGATACCCGCGATTCCAAAAAATCGAACACAAAAACGAGCGGAGATATGTTCGAACGAATTGTCGAAGCGGCGACCGATTACCGCGTCGTGCTTGAACCGGACGAAAACACGCCGGAATGGTGGGCCGGGGCGCCGTCGGCGGTGTTGTCGCCGCAGGGCGAGTTCTACCTGGCGGCGCGGATGCGCGAGGGAAAGAGCCCGCGGGGCAAGCGCGGGTATGAAATCCGCATTCTCAAGAGCGAAGACGGCCGCCGGTTCACGCCTATCAACCACATCCGGCGAGAAGACGCGGGCCTGCCCGGGTTTGAACGGCCGGCGCTGGTTATTGACCCGGCCACCGGCCTCTACCGGCTGTACGGCTGTTCGCCGCTCGATTCGGGATGGTCCATCATCAGGTTTGACGACGCGGAAGACCCCGCGGGCTTCAAGCCATCAACGGCGCGGCCCGTGCTTGAGCCAAAACCCGGCGACCCCGCGTTTGCGTGCGTCAACGGCTACAAGGACCCGTTTGTGTTTTGGCACGCCGACCGCTGGCACATGTTTTTGATCGGCTGCGACTTCATCGAGCGAGTCCATTACTTCATCAGCGACGACGGCGAGGCCTGGCAAACCGGCGCAGACAATCCCGTGATGGAAAACACTGGCTGGCACAATTTTTACACGCGGCCCGCGTGCGTGCTGCCAATGCACGTGGGTTACCTGCTGGTTTACGAAGGGTCGAGCATCGGCTGGCACGACCCCGTCTACAACATCGCCACCGGCCTGGCCTACACGCCCGACCTCGATACGTTCCACGACCTCACCCCGGATCGGCCACTGCTCAAATCCACCACCCCGGGCGACTACCACACCTGGAGGTACTCGCACTGGCTGCCCGTGGGCGATGAGGTGTTCATGTTTTTCGAGGCCGCACGCCCCAACAACACCAATGAGGTCCGCCTCGCAACCTTCAAACCCGCGCTTGCGCTATAAGGCTTTTACAGTGCCTCGCTCGACGAGTTCCGCGCGGATCAGCCGGTGAACGAACCGCCCGCCCGGTTCGCGCTTTTTTCACCTGCTACGGTTCCACGAACGGCTGGACTTCCACGAAATTGAAGGCCGTTTCCGCGCCGGGATCGCCGTTGTCGTTGATGATGAGTTCCGCCGCGGGAGCCGACGCGCGAAACACGGCACGATGGAACGTGAACCAGGCGGGGTTTTGGCTCGAATACGGCCCGGATTCGTGCGAGTAGCAACTCGGGTAGGCAAAACTGAACCCAAACTGAGGCAACATTTCCGCGCCAGCCACTTCGATATTGAGCGGTGTCGCTTTCTGGGCGTCGAGGCGCGCGGGATCCGCCGAGATCGCTTTTACCGAATACGTCCTGCCCGGCGTCAGTTGCTGCAGACTCTGCAAAACCCGGTTAGGCTTTTCCCCCGCGCGCTTCATCCAGCAGAACGTGTCTCCCTGCTTTGTCTTGGGGTAACGCCCCTGAAGCCAACTGAACCCCTTCATGTTGCGCGTTTCGACCGACCCCTCGGCGGCGGGTTCGGCGCGCCAGTGGTCGAAGCCATCGGCGAAATCCGCGTTCTTGAGGTGGGGAAGCAGGTAGGGGTCGTTGTTGAACCGCGCCGTGTTGCCCTCGATGCAGTAGTGGCGAAACAGTTTTTGGGCGTAGCGCAATGACTCCTCGTCGGCATAATCGGCCATATACTCCATCACGCCGTACAGACCGTCAAATTCGGGGGCGGTGGTGAGCGCGTGGAACTGCATGTCGAGATACACGTGGTAATCGGCCGATGGATTCAGGTTGAGGCTCTCGGGCGGCGCCGACAAATAACCCAGGCACAGCACCATCTTTTGCTCGACACCCGGCAGTTCTTGTTTCCACTTGGCGAACTGGCTTTTGCACCGGTCGATCCGCTCACGCGCATCCTGTTCGTCGCTGCCTTCGCGCAGGTACTGCTCCCACACGAACAGGTCGTCTTTCTCGCTGAGCTTTTTCGCGAACTCGAGGCTGTGCGGTTCATCCCACATGTTGCCGCACCAGGCGTAGAACGTCTTCCCACCAAACCCCGGCGTATCGTGCAGCCTGCCCCACGCCTCCGCCCATGCCGCGTAATGGCCTTCGCTCGCCCCGATGAACTCGTCGACGATCAAGCCGCCAAAGCCCGGTTTAGTCACCACGGGGTTCTCCGCCCAATAGGCGTACACCTCATCCGGCGACGGCGGCATCTCGCTCGACAAGCCCGGCAACGACGCGTTCGAAAGCCACTGCCGCCCCTCCCGCACCCATTGGGCAAACTGATCTGGATCGACTTCTGAGCGTGTGACAATCGTGTTGACGTCCGGCAGGACGTACTTTTCCATGTACGCCCAATCGTACGGGCCGTAGGAGGCGATGTGCGGCTTGGTGGGGTAGTAGCAATAGGCGATTTCAGGTATCGCGCGCACGTCCACTGTCAATCTGCGTGCCCCTTCCAGGCGCAACTGGTGCGGCCCCGCGGCGAGCTTTACCATGGCCTCGAGCGCCCCGTTCCGAGGGTGTGCGCGCCACACCAACGCCGATTCGGCCGCGTCGATTACGGCCCGCGGTTCGGCGCCGGCCGGTTTCCCCGCGCGGATGAACACCCAGCCATCGCGCGGATTGGCGAAATCGACCGTTTCCGCGTTGCCCGCCACGGCTCCCACACCAACCAACTGCGTCGCCACGTTGTTCAGCCGCCGCGGTTCCGCCTGGGAGGCCGGCACGGCCAACTGCGAAATCGCAATCCCGATTGCCAGACAAGTCCTGAGCATGAGCACCCCTCCTTAATCTGTCGGCAGCATAGCAGGGTTTGCAGGATTGTCGACCGTGGAGCCATGAAAAAACAAGCCCCAACCGAAGCTGGGGCTCACAAATCTCTGGTTGGCGTATCAGAGCACGGTTACTTTTGTCGCTTCAGGCCCCTTCTTTCCTTTGGCCGGCTCGTACTGTACCCGCTGCCCGTCTTTAATGGATTTGAAACCGGGCATTTCAATGTTGGAATGATGGACAAACAGGTCGCTGCCGCCATCGTCCGGGGTTATGAACCCATACCCTTTGTCGTCGTTGAACCACTTTACAGTGCCACTTGCCATTGCTTTCCTCATCTCCCGGAGTTCGTTTTTTTCGGGCCGAACCCCCATGTATGCCCGGGACATCTCGTCCCCATGTTGCACTGTCAATGGCCAATCCATCTCTAGCACAAGACGCCTAGTATACCTTTTTTCGGCACAATGAACAAGTTTTTTTGTCAGATTTTTCAGTATCAGCTTCGCGCAGCCAGTACGAGAACGCGTCCGCCCGCGGTGGGCACGGCGATTTCGCTTCTACCGTCGCCATCCAGGTCGGCGGCGATAGGCGCCCCGGACCCCGCCGGCAGGCCGTACCGCCACAGAACGCGCGCGGCGCCGTTGTTGTCTGCGAGCGCGTACAACGCCCCGTGGCTCGTCCCAAAGACAAACTCCTGGCGGCCATCGCCGTCGATGTCGCAAGCGATCGTATCCGAGCAGGTTGCTTCGATGGGCAAGTTCCAGCGGAGATTGCCGGTTCCGACGTCAACACAGGCAAACTGGCCGTTCTGTCGGCCAAACCCCATCAACCATTGGCCGCCGCCCGCGTTGAGGAAGCCCTCGCAGGCGGAGCGGTTCTCGCCGGGCGGCGGAAGTTTGTACCACATCGGCTCGGCGCGCAACGTCATCGCAGCCTGAAAATAATGGCCGTCCACCAGACAAACAAGCGGGTCTTTGCCTTCGCCTTGCAGGAGGGCCGGAAACGTATACAGTCCCTGGCTCGGCTGCTTGAAAATCTCCGGCGGATACAGCGGCCCCGCCAGAAACTTCCCATCCATTCCGGAAGCCACGCAAAAGTAGTCGGGGTTGGTGAAGACGAGGTCTTCGCAGCCATCGGCGTCGTAGTCGAAAACGGATGCCAGATTGACGCTCGGCCCCCAATATCTCTCCGAATCTCCTATCTGGCCGCGCTCCCAAACCGGCGTCCCCGTCAACCCATCCAGCACAAGGCTGCGCACCAGCGGCGTGCCAGCCCAAACGTACAGGTCCGGCGTTGTCTTCCCGGTAAACCGGCCCGTGCGTACGTAGGCCACGCGCGGCTGCGGCAACCCCGTCCGCTCTGGTGGCGGCAGTTGCGCCCGCCACAGCGCGGCGTTTTCCAACCCCGGCGTCCGCACCTCGACAACCGGCGTGTGCTCGGGGGCGACGTCGGCCAGCGCGATGTCCGTCTTGCCATCGCCGTTGAAGTCGGCAAATACCGGCGCGCAACTCGATACGTACTCGCCGACAACATTCAACGCGCCACGTTCCAGCCGCAGCACTTTGACAGCCGGCTCCTGGTACAGGACCAGTTCGTTCCGGCCGTCCGAATCGGCATCGGCCGCCAGCAAAACGGGAAACGGCGGACCCACAACGGCCGGCACGGCGGAGAAATCGACAGAAACCGGCTTCTCGGGCTTTTCCCACGGCGCCAGCACGGGCTCGGCGCCGGCCAATTCGAGCGTAAAAGTTTGCCCGTCGCGTTCAATGCGCGCCACTTGCGGCGCGTCAGGGGCGCGGACTTTTTTCTTCGGGTCGACCGCCTTGGATCTTGCGTCTTCCCAGAGCGTCGTCAGTACCCCGTCTTGCACCCCCAGCAGGACCGCCCCGTCGCATGCGGCGCGCGTGGCGTCTCGGGAAGAGTTACAGAGGATCTCGGCGGCCCCGTCGCCGTTCGCGTCGATGCTGCTGACGGCGAACACACCCGGCTTGCGGTACTTCAAGTCGCCGCTGACCGCGTCATAAATGCGCAGCAGCCACGCGGACTCGTTTTCGGAGTTGAACATCGAGAGCACTATCTCGAGCTTCCCGTCGCCGTCAACGTCGGCCGCCGGCGGTTCCGCCCACACCGTGGCGACCTTGCCCGTCGTGACGCTTTCCGGCCAGCCGTAGTGCCAGGCCGGCTCCAACTGGCCGCCCTTGTTGAGCAGGACCTCGTGATGCTGCGCGAACGTGGCGATACACAAGAAGTCTTCCCGGTCGTCGCCGTCAAGGTCGGTGAACTGGACCAGCCCGTAACTGCGGACGTTCGCCGGGCTGACGTCCCACTTCACGAATTGCTCGACCTGCCCCGTTTCCGCATCGAGTATCCACATCCGGCTGTGCGTCTCGACGACGATCTCTTTCACGCCGTCGCCCTCGAGGTCGGTTTGCAGCAGCGACGGGAAACAGGTGTACTCGCTGAAGTCGTAGCGCCACCGTTGCGTCGGCGGCTGGCCAGGCGCGGCAAATTCGAACAACGCGATGTACCCGTTTTGCGGGTCCGGCGGGTAGGCGTGCATCATCACGACGATCTGTTTCGAGGCGCCTGCCTTCGGCGGCAGATAATTGCCCGCAAACAAATACCACGCGTACGACATCGGTTCCACGTCGTACCGCCAAAGGAGCCGGCCATCAGCCAGTGAAACCAGCACCGCCGCACCGTATGGCTCCGTCGGCCGCCCCGCCGACAGCAACACCTCGATGGCGCTGTCCCCGTCCAAATCTTCGGTGGCCGTGATAGCGGTGAAATTGATGCCCGGCGGGTGGCTCGACCAGTTCAGCGTACCGTCCGGCGCATAGCACTGCAGCGCCCCCGCTACGATGCACAGCCCAAGGGCATCGCCCGCGGGAAGATTGACCGGCGTAACTGCGGGAACGCTTCGGCCAAGATCGAACGAGGCCAGCACCGTCGGCGGCTCTTTTATGGCCCCGCTGAGCGGCTGAATGCCTGTCAGGCAGGCATTATGCCGCGGCTCCGGCCAGTCCCCCGGCGCCGAAAACAGCGCAAGAACCATGAAACAGAAAAATGTAACCATTCGCGCATGATACGGCACTCGTGTTTGGCAACCAAACTCCGCACTCGGAACTTCGCACTTCGCACTCACAAACCCCATGTTTGCCTTTACCGTCTCCGGCGCGATACCATCCCGTCATGGCAGAGAATGAAAAAACAGGGCCGGGGCCGGGTGACAGCGAGGCCCCGTTTATCGTCGATGAAGCAACAGACGACGTGCTCCGGCTTCACCTCGAGAATTTCGAGGGCCCCTTTGAAGTTTTGCTGTACCTGATCAAGGCGCAGGAAATCGACATCTTCGACATCCCCATCAACAAGATCACCGACCAGTACCTGCGTTTCCTCGACTTGATGCGCGAGGAAGACCTTGATGTGGTGGGCGATTTCATCGTCATGGCCGCTACGCTCATCCAGATTAAGTCCAAGATGCTGCTGCCCGCCGAACTCGACAGCGACGACGAGGAAATGGAGGAGGAAGACCCGCGGCTCGAGTTGGTCGAGAAGCTGCTCGAGTATCGGAAGTACCGCGACGTGACGGAGCGGCTTCAACGGCTCGAAGAAATCCGCGCCAACTGGTTCGCCCGGACGGTCAAGGCCGAGGTCGAGCACGTCGAGGAAGAGGAAGAGATCGTAGACCTGAGCGTGTACGACCTGATCCAGGCGTTCCGCGGCGTGCTGCGGTATTTCAGCGATGGATTGACTCATACCGTCGTGGGCGAAGGTGCATCCATTGACGAAAAAATCACCTACATCGAGGATCAGCTCGCGCTGCACGGGTCGGTAGCGTGGGTGGACCTGTTCAAATCGTGCCGGACACGCATGGAACTGGTTTGCTGTTTCCTGGCGCTCCTCGAGTTGTGCCGGATGGGCAAAATCAGGGCTCACCAGCAGCGCACGTTCGGCGATATCAGGGTGTTCCCGGCCGGAGCGGAGCCTGCCAGCGATGTGGCCTCTGCGCAGGCGTAAACCACTCGGGCCGGCAGGTGAAGACCTGGCGGCGAAGGCGCTGCAGCGCGCCGGCTACACCATCCTCGAACGCAACGTCCGACTGGGCAAATACGAAATCGACATCATCGCACGCGACGGCGACACCACCGCCTTCATCGAGGTAAAGACGCGCCGCGACGACTCCGTCGTGCCGCCCGAGGACTGTGTCGGCGGCGTCAAGCGTCAGCATATCCGCAAAGCCGCCCGGCTCTACATCAGCCGGCACGACGAGCCGGAGATGTACTACCGCTTCGACATCGTTTCCGTGGTGACCCCCGAATCCGGCAAACCCGAGATTACCATCCACCGCGACGCATTCAGGGCCGAGTAAGCCATTTGGAGCCCTGAACGCGAAAAGCAGGAACAGCAGGGACAGACACGATTTCAAACTGCCGAAATCGAGTCAGTCCCTGTTTTTCGCTAAATCAGACCCTCGGCCTCGAGCCAGCGGATGCAATCCAGCGCCGCCATGCAGCCCGATCCGGCCGCCGTGACGGCCTGCCGGTACGTTCGGTCCTGGACGTCGCCGGCGGCAAACACGCCGGGCACATTGGTGCGCGTGCTGTTGGGCTTGGTGAGGATATACCCTTCCTTGTCGGTGTCGATAGCGCCGGCGAACAACTCTGAGTTCGGCTTGTGCCCGATCGCCATGAAACAGCCTGTCACCGCAATCTCGCGCTTTTTCCCCGTCACCACGTCCGTCAGCCGCACCCCCGTGACGCCGTCCGTGTCGTTGCCGAGAATTTCGTCCACCACTGAGTTCCACTCGACCACGATCTTCTCGTGTTTCATCACGCGGTTGGCCATGAATCGGCTCGCGCGGAAGGCGTCCCGGCGGTGCACGACGTGGATTTTGCTGGCAAACCCGGCCAGGAACAAAGCCTCCTCCATGGCCGTATCTCCGCCGCCCACCACCGCCAGCGGCTTGTTGCGGAACCGGGGCAACGCCCCGTCGCACGTGGCGCACGCGGATACCCCGTGGTTGAAATATTTCCGTTCCGATTCCAGCCCCAGGTACCTGGCGGCCGCGCCCGTTGCGATGATGATGCTCTTCGCTTGCATCACATCCGTGCCCGCGTGGACCACAAACGGCCTGCTGGAGAAATCGGCGCCCGTCGCCGTCCGGTACAGGAACCGCGTGCCGAACCGGCCCGCCTGTTTTCTCAGCAGGTCCATCAGGTCCGGGCCCGTTATGCCTTCGGGGAAACCGGGGAAGTTTTCGATTTCGGTAGTAGTCATCAACTGCCCGCCGGGCAGGATCTCCTGGCTTGGTTCGCCCTCGAGCATCAGCGGCTGCAAGCTGGCGCGCGCCGTATAAAGGGCCGCCGTGTAGCTCGCCGGACCCGAACCGATAATAATGACGTTATCCATGCTGCGTGTAACTCTCCTGCGGGGTGTATCTTGCGATTATACGCGCCACGTTGATGAGACACAAAAGAACCGATGGGCGGCAGGCCAGGCCCGTTGTTCAGACGGTGCCAACGGTTTCATAAACCGGCGCATTTATGGTATTATCTACCGAGTGTCTGCCGCAGCCGGTTTTCCGGCCGTTCAGGGCGCTCCCATGGACCCGGTTTGGCCGCATGTGGCTGACTTGACTTCGTTTCCCGCTGTTTGGTATTTTACTTGTCTTGCCGCCTGTTGGTCCCCGCGGACGGGGCGGCCCGCGAGCGGCCGCACGCCGCACGCGCCGCGTGCGAAGCACACGCCGATGCTGGCGTAGCTCAGCAGGTAGAGCAACGGATTTGTAATCCGTAGGTCGGGGGTTCGATTCCCTTCGCCAGCTCCAGGTTATCATAAAGCTTTTATTAGAATAGTTTTGCGTGGTGAGATGCCCGAGTGGTTAAAGGGAACGGGCTGTAAACCCGTCGGCAGCAGCCTACGAAGGTTCGAATCCTTCTCTCACCACCATTAGACATAGTGGATGTTTGGGGCGGCCGGTACGCGCCTGTCACTTGGACTCCAGGTGAGCGGGAATAGCTCAGTTGGCTAGAGCGTCAGCCTTCCAAGCTGAGGGTCGCGGGTTCGAATCCCGTTTCCCGCTCCATACTATTGTAATGTGGGCCCGCGTAGCTCAGTAGGTAGAGCACTTCCATGGTAAGGAAGGGGTCATCAGTTCGATTCTGATCGTGGGCTCCATTTTAATCAGCCCTTAAAGATCGTTGCGGGGTATGGCGCCCCAGCCGTCGCGCGCGCGCGCAAGGAGGTTTTTGAGAATATGGCCAAGGCAAAGTTTGAGCGAACCAAGCCGCACGTCAACGTGGGCACCATCGGCCACGTCGACCACGGCAAAACCACGTTAACCAGCGCGATCACCAAGATTCTGGCCAGAAAACAACTGGCCGAGGTCATGGAATT
>DATKVG010000102.1:0-47788 GCA_035530195.1 Bathyarchaeia archaeon
TAAACTGAAGTTCCAGAGCCAGATCGAATGCACGTTTTATCCTGCATGGGAAATAACCTTGTATTCAAATGCAGGTTTACTGGGAACAGGCGTTTCTATCCACACTTGAGTCCGAGCAGGTCGAAGATGTGGCGCTGGAAATCGGTGGGTTCCGTGAATGTGGTAAACCGTGCGGCGTTTTTCCCTTGGCCGACTCGGCAGATGTTTTTGCAGCGCGTGGCGAGTGCATCCATCAGGGTCTGTAAGCTGTGGACGGGCCACCCGTCTTGAGTCTGCTTGGTTCGCTTTTCCCGTTGTACGGCCTCGCCGGGCTGAGGCTTGGCGACGGGGTCGCGGGTCCAGCGAGCGGCGTGAAGTTCTTCGTCTTGGAACCGAACGGGCGCGAGTTTCCTGCACAACTCCCATTCGACGTAGTAAGCCAGCATGCAGAGAAAGACGTGGGCTTTCACGTGGTCCACGGTGCGGTGGTGGATGGGCCGGATGCGGATATCGAGGCGCTTGATGCACCGGAACGCCTGCTCGACTTGCCCCAGGCTCTTGTACGCACGAACGGTGTCTTCGGCGCTGAGCTCTTGTTTCGACTCGCTCGTGCGGATAATGTAGATGCCGTCGAGCCGCTCTTCGTGCTGGATGCGTTTGGCGTTGCGGGCGAACGCGAAATGGCCGTCTTGTATGTCGAGCACGAAGTGTTTGCCGGCCTTGAAGTGGTTGAGAACCTTGCCGACTTTCAGGCCGATCTCGGTGGCCTTAAGCGGTTTGTTGGTGCGCCGCTTCCGTTTGACCATGAGGTGTTGTTCGAGTCGGTCAAGAAGACTGCCAAGCTCATCCTGGCCAGCGACGCCTGTGAACGCGGAAGTTATCTCCACACCATCGCGGGGCAGATCGCGCAGATCGCGTTCGACCACCTTGACGCGCCTGTATGCGTTGTCGGGGCCAACAACGGGATCGTGCCGCCGGCCGAGTTGGAAAAAGAGTACTTCCCGCAGCCGGCCTGGCTCCTCGACGCGTATCACGCACAAATAAAGCCTCTACCCGGTTACCAGCCTTCGACAGAGCGCACGGCCGCAGAGTTTGTGCGGCAGTCCAAGTACGGCGTGCTGTAACGGAAATTGAAAACCACAAAGAACGCAAAGAGCACGGCGCGGCATAGCCGCAACCAAAAGGCGCCCGAACGTGTCATTCCGAGGAGCGCTGGCACATGGCCTCTATTCTTAATTCAAAAGCCTGAGTCCAGCGCGACGTGGGAATCCCCCCGGTATTTTTCCCGACATCGGTATGGGAGGAGCGCTTTTATTCGGTTTTGGGATAGCTTCTAGTTGCATGGGCGCATTGTTCACACAACAACACGCCTATAACCATGCAACAAACCAATGTTTACGCCCCCTCACACACTACAAGAAATGAAACCAGCCTCTGGAACTTCGGGCTAATGAAATGGACTTCAGAATACCCACAAGGCATGGCGCTGTGTGGAGCGCGGCAGCTTGCTGCCGCTTTTTCGGCAGGGAGGCCTTGCCTGACAAGTGCGACATTGTTCGCGAGGAAAGCCTTGCACTATAAAAAGCGGTGGCAAACGCGCTAAGAGCGTCCACACTCCATACGTCACCGTATTTACGAATAGACGTACTAAGCCGCGCCAAATATGTCGGGCCCCATATCGCATCCGGTATGCGTAGGGACGTAATCGAGACTCTTGCCACGGGTCCCTACTGGATCCGCAGGTTGCGATTATCAATAACTCTCCTGGCCTTGCCTGCCGATCGTTCGAGCGTCTGTGGGGGCACAAGTTCAACCGTAGCGCGGATATTCGTGATGGCCTGGATTTTCCGGTCGATACGGTCCCGCAGGGCCTGCATCTGGCTCATTTTGTCTGAAAACATCTCGGGGCGGACCTCGACTTTAACGGTCATTTGGTCGAGCGCACCCGGACGGTCAATTTCTATAACATAGTGCGGCGCAATACCTTCCACCTGTAGCAGCGCCTCCTCGATTTGCGACGGAAACACGTTGACGCCCCGGATTATCAGCATGTCGTCCGTCCGGCCGGCGACTCGGCTCATCCGGACGGTCGTCCGCCCGCAGGGGCACGGCTGGCTGTCCAGGGCGGCAATGTCGCGGGTGCGGTAACGCAAAATGGGCATAGCCTGTTTGGTCAACGTCGTAAAAACCAACTCCCCGTACTCGCCATCCGCCACAGGCTCGAGCGTGGTGGGGTCAACGCACTCAACGATGAAGTGATCTTCCTGGATGTGCATGCCGTCGCGTTTGTAGCACTCGCCGCTGACGCCCGGCCCGATAACTTCGCTTAACCCGTAGTTGTTAAACGCATAGACATCAAGCTCATCTTCGATTTTGCGGCGCATGTCTTCGGTCCACATCTCGCCGCCGAAATGGGCGTACTTGAGGTTAAACTTGCGCGGGTCAACGCCCTGGGCCCTGGCCGCTTCCGCAATGTTGAGGGCGTAGCTGGGCGTACAGACCAGCGCGTCCGCTTCCATGTCCTCGAGCAGCATCACCTGACGCGGCGTATTGCCTGAAGCGACCGGCAAAACCGCCGCCCCCACTTTTTCCACCCCGTAGTGGAGGCCAAACCCGCCCGTGAAAAGCCCGTAGCCAAATGCAATATGCACGGTGTGGTGCGACCGCAGCCCGCCCGCGTAGAGAAACCGGGCGCAGAGGTTGGCCCACGTATCGAGGTCTTCGCGCGTATACGCGACGAACGTGGGCTTGCCGGTGGTCCCGGACGAGCCGTGGAATCGGGCTACCTGCTCGCGCGGCACCGCCAGAAACCCCAGCGGGTATTGCCGGCGGAGGTCTTCTTTGATCGTAAACGGAATCCGCCGCAGGTCGTCCAGCGAACGAAGATACTCCGCCGAGATCTTTTCGCGCGCAAGCGATTCCCGGTAAAAGGGGACGCTGCCGACTCGCCGTACCACGTCCCTGAGCCGATCGAGTTGCAGATCCTGCAACTGCGGCCGATCAAGCGTCTCTTCAGGGGACCAGACCCCGTTTTCCAAGGCAAAATCCGGCATTACGCACCTACTATGCCTGTGTTCCGCACCGCCTGATCCCGGCTACCGTTCGGCCCGTTCGTAAAGCTCGACGCCGCCCACAACATTGATATTCTTGGCCTTGAGCAGTTCGATCGCGGTATCCGGGTTGTCGAACCGGAACACCAGCACCGCTTTATCCCCGCTACGGACGGTGAAGGCGTACATGTATTCGATGTTGACGCCCCCGCCTTCCATGATGGCCAGGACGTTGGCGAGGCCGCCGGGTTTGTCGGCCACTTCGGTAGCCACAACCTCCGTCACGTTCACCACGAACCCGGCCTTCTCAAACACCTCTTTCGCTTTCATCCAGTCGCGGACGATCAGCCGCATGATGCCGAACTGCTGGGTGTCGGCCAGCGACAACGTCAGAATGTTGATGCCCGCATCCGCCAGGACTCGGCACGGCTCGCTCAGCCGCCCCGGCTTGTTCTCCAAAAACAACGACAATTGGTGTATTTTCATTGCCGAAATCCCTTCCTCTTTGCCAACGGCTTACATTTTGCGCCGGTCAATCACGCGTTTGGCTTTCCCCTGGCTTCGCTCGATCGTGTGAGGCTGGACCAGGCTCAGTTTCACTCGAATGCCCAAAATGTGGGCTATTTCATCCGACAACTTTTTGCGGACAGTTTCCATGGCGCCGATCGTGTCGCCGAACACGTCGGCGGTAACCTCGACCTGGACCTCCATGTTGTCGAGCCCTTTTTCCCGCTCCAGAATGATCTGATAATGGGGCAGGGTGCCTTCCACTTTGAGCAGGGCCGATTCAACCTGCGACGGGAACACATTCACGCCGCGGATGATGAACATGTCGTCGCTGCGCCTTCCGATACGGCGCATCCTGCGGATGGTCCTGCCGCACTCGCACGGCTCGGGCATCAGCGAGGTGATGTCGCGTGTCCGGTATCGGATCATCGGCATGGCCAGCTTGCTCAGCGTCGTGATCACCAGCTCGCCTTCCTGGCCGTCCGGCAGCGGCTCGCACGTCTCCGGATCGATGATCTCGCAATAGAAATGGTCTTCAAACAGGTGCGGCCCCGCCTGCTCCTGGCATTCCATGGCGACGCCCGGACCGATGATTTCCGACAGGCCGTAGATGTCGTAGGCCTTGATGTCGGCTTCGGGCTCGATCCGTTCCCGCATCGCCTGGGTCCACGGTTCCGCGCCGAACACACCCGCTTTGATGGGCAGTTTCCGCATGTCAATACCCATCTCCCGAGACCGCTCGATCAGGTGGAGGAAATAACTCGGGGTGCAGCAGATGGCGGTCACGCCGAAATCCTGCATGATCATGATCTGACGATCCGAGTTGCCGCCCGAGATCGGAATCACAGTCGCCCCGAGCGCCTCGGCCCCGTAATGCGCCCCCAAACCGCCCGTAAAAAGCCCGTAGCCGTATGCGTTCTGGATGATGTCGCCCTGCCCAAGCCCGCACGCCGCAAACGAACGTACCATCACGCTCGACCACACGTCGATGTCGTCCTGGGTGTAGGCGACGACGATCGGTTTGCCGGTTGTCCCGCTGGATGCGTGCAGCCGCACAATCTCGCTCATGGGGCTGGCGAACAGGCCGAACGGATAGGTGTCGCGCAGGTCCGTTTTCACCGTGAACGGGAGGTTGTGGATGTCTTCGAGCTTCTGTAGGTCCTGTGGTTTCACACCCTTGGCGTCCAGCCGTTCGCGGAACAGCGCCTGGTGGTCGTACGCCCGCTTCACGATCGTCTTAAGCCGGTGCAATTGCAGCGCCCGCAACTGGACCACCGGCAGATAATCCGGTGCACTCACCGGATTAAACGAACTTCCAGCGTCATGCCTGAATGCGTTCACATCGTCCCTCCCGGGGTTTGGCTCTCAAGCCGAATATAGCCAAAAAACAATCAACAAACAAACCAATTATAGGTCCTATAAGTCGTATAGGTCCTATTCGCCCAAACCCAACAAATTCGTGTCCAACTCGACTTTAAAACCGCCCACACTTACACGACTCTAACCAAAACCACTCTTATCCGTCAACCCGGCCGAAAACGTCCAGGTGCCGGTCCGTAACCATCTCGACACGCAGCCCATCCAGGCCCGCACAAGCCAGTTGCGCACCCACCTCGTCCGGCGTATACGCCGACAGCAACGAGCGGTAATATTCTTCCTGCAACAGGGCCGATTCCGCCCCCGCGTATCGCCGGACTATCTCGGAGGCCGCCTGCGCCGACCGCGGCCGGGCGAGATCGCGCAGAAAAATCAGCGTCCCCGGAAGGCTTACGCGCCCGACTTCCCCCCACAGCCGCCCCGTATCCGTGATATGGTGAAGGATGCTGTTCGAGAAAACCACATCGAACGCTCTGGACTTAAACGGCGCCGCCTTCGCGTCTTGCTCGACCGGCCACAGGGAATCGGCCGCGCCGGCTTTCTTGATTGCGCTTCGCGCCAACTCCAGCATCGCGTGCGACACATCCCCCGCCACGATCTTCCAGCCGCCCCGGCGCCGCCAAAGCCGAAGCGGGATATCCCCCGGGCCCGTCCCCAAATCCAGCGCCAGCGCCCGATCCACCGGCCCCGCAAGCTCCACCAGCCGCTCGACAAACGCCTCATTCACATCCGCGAAATCGGCCGCCGCATAGGCCGCCGCCTCTTCCTCCAGATCCATCGCCTCAGGCTCGGGCTGTCGTTCCATTGCTGCTACCTATGTAAAGAGCCCATGCAAGTCCGGGCTGTATTGTGGTGCGGGCGTCTCGCCTGCACATATAAGATTTTTTTGGTAACCTTGGGCAGCAGTTTAGCAGGCAAGGCCATGAAAACGCGCGCCGCCAAGATGCCACGTGCAGGCGGGACGCCCGCACCACAAATGGCATCGACCAAACTAACCCGCCAAAGCCCTCCACCGCCGCCACCCGGTCGCGCGGGACAAACTATCAGCAGAAATCTTAGGTCCTTTTGGTCCCTTATGTCCCTTGTCTTGACTTCTCAGACAGCCTGGGGAAGGGCGTAACCCGCGCCTATGCCTTCCGCCCCACCTCGCGCCCGTAAGCAAACACCGCGGCATTCTGCTCGTGGAGTTTTTCCGGCAGGTTGGCATAAACGGCCTCGATCCAAACGCTCTCCTCGAGGTCCAGGTGCGTGCTCAGCACGCCCAGCAGCGCCACGTTCAGATTGCGGCGGTTCACGGGCGAATCGGGGTCTTTGTCCAGGTCGCCGAACGTCTGGCCGTCCTTGAGGAACATCTCGGGCTTAAAAATCAACCCGTCGGGCCGCATCACGTGCTGGGCCGCCTCGATCTGCGTACTGTCGAGCGCTACCATGAACTGCGCCTCGCCCGACGGAACCATCGGGCTGAACACTTCTTTGCCAAACCGCACGTCGCTGGTCACCGACCCGCCACGCTGGCTCATCCCGTGGATTTCGCTTTTCTTCACGTCATGCCCGGACCGGAACGCCGCTTCCGCCAGCATGTTGGAAGCCTTGATAATGCCCTGGCCGCCCAGGCCGGCGAACACCACGTTGGTCACCTCGTTTTTTTCAGGCATTGGCTTTCTCCGTCACGGACGCAGTCCGGGCTTTCTGCTTTTTCACCGACAGCAGGCACGGGCGCCGCGCGATAATCAGCGTCAGTTCCTCGCTGGCCAGGCTCTCTTTGACCAGCGCCTCAAAACCCGCCGGGTCCACCCCCGTAAACACGTGCACGTTCTTGATGCCAATCGATCGCGCCAAGTCTTCAAAGCTCAGCTTGTGGGTATCTTTTTTGTTGAGCCTGACGCCGGTGCCGGGGTGGTCCTGCAAGCCCGTCATGGCGGTGGTCCCGTTGTCGAGAATGAGGACCACGTGGCCGGTCGGCGGCGGATTGTACGCCATCTCGACGAGGCCCGTAATGCCGCCGTGCACGAACGTGCTGTCCCCGATCACGCTGACCACCCGCCGCGCTTCGTCCGGCGGCAGCACATGTCGCAAGCCCAGCCCGTTGCCGATGCTCGCCCCCATGCACACGCACGAATCCATCGCGTCGATCGGCGGCAGGACCCCCAGCGTATAGCAGCCGATGTCGCCCATGATGATGCAATCGAGCTTCTTCAACACCGACAGCGCCGACCGGTGCGGGCAACCCACGCACAGTTGCGGCGGCTTCCCCGGCGGCCGGATCGGCTCGGGCGATTCATCATGCGCCAGGATCCGTCTCACCCGGTCCACGTTCATCTCATCAAACCGGTACATCTCAGCCTTGCCTTCGCACGCCACCCCAATCGCCCGGCACGCGTCCACCAGATACGGGTCGTTCTCCTCGATAACCACGCAGCGCTCGACGCTTTTCGCGAACTCTTTGATCATGGTGTACGGCAGCGGGTACGTCATGCCCAGCTTCAGGAAGCTGCCGGCCGGCGCCGCTTCCCGCGCGTGAACGTAACACACGCCCGCCGTGATGATGCCCAGCTTCTTGCTGCCGTCGAACCGCCGGTGGAGCGGCATCGTCTCGCCCCACGCGTAGATTTCCTCGAGCTTCGCACGCAGGCGCCGGTGTGCGGGCCGCGCAAACCCCGGGATCATCACGCGGCCCCGGATATCGTGCTCGAAATGCGCCGCCAGCGGCTCGAGCCGGTTTGCCCGCGGCGTCACCACCGTCTGCGAATGGCAAACACGCGTCGTCATCCGCAGCATCACCGGAAGTTTCCACCGCTCCGAAATCTCGAACGCCGCGAACAGGAACTCATACGCCTCCTGCGAGTCCGACGGCTCGATCATCGGCATGCCCGCAGCGACTGCGTACCGCCGGTTGTCCTGCTCGTTCTGGCTCGAGGCCATCCCCGGGTCGTCCGCCGATACCAGCACCAGACCCCCGCTGACCCCCGTGTAGGTCGACGTGAACACCGGGTCCGCCGCTACGTTCACCCCCACGTGTTTCATGCAAGCCAGCGCACGCGCACCGCCGAACGCCGCGCCCAGCGCCACTTCATACGCCACCTTCTCATTGGGCGCCCATTGGGCCGGCCCGCCCAAAGCCGCCAGACTCTCGAGAATCTCCGTGGACGGCGTGCCGGGATATGCCGAAGCCAAAGCGACCCCCGCGTCCCGGGCGGCAAGCGCCACCGCCTCATTCCCGCTCAACAACATTCGGTTCTTACCACTTGTGTCGGTCATAATATGTCCTGCGCTGTTTTGTAGCACCGCTGAAAAGAAAAAAAGACACCCACCGCAACCTACCAAAATTCCGGCGGTCAATCAAATCACCCTTAAATTATGCCTGCTCGAACCCGTTCCCGCAACGGCCCCCGTTTTATTTTTCACAGCCATCGGGACGCCTCAACCTTTCGGGGCCGGGGCCGTATGTGCTACTCTTATAACTGGAAACGTCTACGATAAGGAGCCGCAGCATGGGCCTGTACCGATTTCAAGTCATTATCGAGCAAGATGAAGACGGCTACTACGTTGCCGATGTTCCCGCTTTGCGCGGTTGCCACACTCAGGGCAAGACGTTCGAAGAGGCGATGACGAATATCCGTGAAGTCATCGAGATGTGCGTGCGCGAGATGCGCGAAGACGGCCTCGAGATTGAAACGCAGTATCCGGAAGTGATCGGCATAAAGACCGTTGAGATAGCGGTGTAAGCACCCATGGCCCACGACCTTCCGATGCTGAGGGTAAAAGAACTCGTCGCAGTATTGGAACGTTTGGGCTTTCAGCCTCGACCGTTGGGGGCAACCAGTCACCGCCGCTATGTCCATCCCGATGGGCGCAGAACTACCGTCCCATTTCATGCTGGACAAGACATAGGGCGCGGGTTGCTGCGAAAGATCTTGAAGGATATCGAAATAACACCGGAAGAGTTTAAACGTCTCTTATAGGCGCAGCGTCCGAACAAGGTGTTCTCCATGCCTCGAAACACTGAAAAACAAATTATTGAGATGCTGAAGAACCTTGCGCAACGGCTTGGGCAGAAAAGCCTATCGAAGAAAGACATCGCTTCGGTAATGGCTGTGTCTACTTTGAAGTATCGATTTGGGAATATTGGAAATGCATTGGAGGCAGCAGGCCTTGATCGAGTGGCTCCAGGGGAGCATTTAAGAAACCGAGGCCCTGTTCTAACGGAGCGCGCCCTTTTCTTAGCGTTGTATGACCTTGAAAAGAAAATTGGTCACGAGCCCGGCTACAATGATTGTTCTGCCCAGTGCAAATATTCTACAAAGCCCTACTTCAAACGATTTGGGAAATGGGCCGATGTCCTTGCGCATTACCGGAAATGGAAATCGGAGAACAGCCACATGATCGTCTCAACCCCTGAAGGCGAACGAGTCGTCGAAGAAGGCAGCGAAGGACAGGAGAGCTCCGGAACTCAACGTATGATTTCCATCGGTACGACAAGAAAGAAGACACCGGAACAACTATACGGCGAACCCATTGATTTTCGAGGTTTGCGACACGCCCCCATCAATGAACAAGGCGTTGTATTCCTCTTTGCGATGGTGAGCCGGGAACTGGGTTTTAATGTCGAATCGGTGCAACAAGGTTTTCCGGATTGCGAGGGAAAATATCTGTTTGATTCTAAGAAAAACCTTTGGGCTAAGGCTCGCATAGAGTTTGAGTGCCAAGCGTCGAATTTTGAGCAACACGGACACGATCCTAATCAATGCGATTTCATTGTTTGCTGGGCAAATGATTGGCCGGGCTGCCCCATCAAGGTTATTGAGTTGAAAAACGAAATCCTGAAACTGCCTTCCCGCTAAATGAGGATCCGCGCCGCGCTAGTCCCTACCCGTCCCTGCCTGGTTTGACGCAGCCAGATTCACCGGGGTACTGTTCTTTTGTGAGCGAACTTGCGTTCAAATATGTCTTCGGTCCCGCGCTATCGCGCCGGCTTGGGCGTTCGCTCGGGATTGACGTTGTCCCGTTCAAGACCTGCACCTACGACTGCGTCTACTGCCAACTCGGCCCTACCACCGTCCACACGCTCGAACGCGTCCGTTTATCTGGGCCTTGCCCGGTCGGCCAAGGAGTGCAACTATTCTTGGCCGACTTCCAGATGCGGATCCTGTCGTAGCGCTTCAAGTCATAAGACACGGTGGAAACTCAGGGGAAAATAGGCGCCCGCATTTTTGGTTGACACAAAATAGGCAATCGTATATATTTGACGCCGTCGCGGGTGCTAGCGTGCTTGAACAGCAAGGAGCAGGATGTGTCGAGAGAGAAACGTCAAGACAAACCGGCTGGACGACCTGTGCTGGAGAAGCTGCCAAGCGCGGAATTGGAAGTGCTGGCTTCCCTCTGGCAACAGGGGAAGGCCACAGCCCGCGAGATCCGCGAGGCGATGCAGGGCTACCGGCCCATGACGCACGGGTCGATGGTCTCGCTGCTCAAACGCCTGGAAGGCAAGAACCTCGTGTCGAAAGAGAAGGGGCCGGTGGGAAAGGCATTCGTGTATTGCCCTACCCGGCCACCTGAGCCGACGTATAGACGAATCATGCGGGACCTATACGAGCGTGTCTTCGGCGGGAGTGGCGTTGCCATGGTGGCGTCGCTCTTCGAGTCGCGCCCGCCTACGTCCGAGGAACTGGATGCGCTTGAAAGGCTGCTACGAAAGTTGCGGGAGAAACACACCGGGGAGAACTGAATACCATGCAGTTGCTGCATTCAATCGAGACGTTTTCAGAGGTCGTCTGGCCCTACGTCTTCCATGCCACCTGGCAGTCGATGCTGGCCGGTGCGCTCATCCTCGGCATCGTATGGCTGCTGCGGAATCGGTCCGCGTCGCTGCGCTACGCCTTGTTGATCCTTGCACTGGTGAAGTTCGCCGTACCGCCGCTTGTGGCCGTCCCGATTGACCTATCGCATTGGACACCTGCAGAGGTACCGGTGCGGGAGGCCGTCGCGCCTCTGCCGAAGGAGTCCTCCCAGGTCCCTGTCATCGACGTGAGCGCTGTACCTGTCGAGGAGCCTCGGCCACCTTCGTACGTTGGTTCTTCGCAAGCGCCTCCAGAACAACCACAGACTCCAATGCCGCCGATGCTGCCGGCGGCGCCTCAGCACCACATGGCCTGGCACACGAGAATCTTGGCACTGCACCTGGCGGGGGCGTTTGTCGCGTGCCTTTGGATCCTCGGCTGGACGTGGCGGATTTGGGCAATGAGGAGACGCGCCCGGATGGTCACCGCAGGACCATTGTACGAACAGTTCCTGAGCCTCTGTGCGGAATTGGACCTCAGCCAGCGCGTGGACCTCTTCATTTCCGAGGACAAAACGTCCCCCATAGCGTTCGGTTTGTTCCGCCCTAAGGTCCTCATGCCCGCCTCCATAATGGACGAACTCTCCACGGACCAACTCGGCAGCATCCTGGCCCACGAACTCGCCCACCTCCGTCGGTGGGACCTTTGGGTTATCGTGTTCGAGAATCTGCTTCTGCTCTTGTGGTGGTTCAACCCCGTCTTCTGGCTCGTTATGCGCGCACTCCGCCGGACACGCGAGGACTGCTGCGACGATTTGATCCTCCATCTGCGCCTCGCGGAAAACACCGCCTACTGCGAAAGCCTTGTCCGCGCCGCCTCGAGCATCGCAGGTTTCGGCAGGCTCCGCCCCGCCGTCGGAACCGCCGAGATGCTCCACCCCCTCGGTCGCCGCATGAAGCGCATCATGGACGTGACCCTCCGCCGTTCGCCCAGACTCTCCATTGCCGGCGCCATCGCCGTCGTACTGCTGGGACTGGCCGTCCTCCCGGGACTCCGCCCCGTCGAAGCAGAACACGACGCAACGGGGACGAACCGCCGCGGCGCGGAGACGGTTGTTCCTGAAGGGTATGAGTATCTCATGCCTCAACTCGAGCCGGGTCCCTACCGGTTGCACGGAACGGTCCGCGACCAAAACGGCGCACCGGCGGCCGGGGTCAAGGTGGCGGTATTCCGCGGGGAAGCGTGGCAGTGGGGTTACAAGGACACCTTTACGGCCGATGACGGGACGTACGAGATCACCGGCCTGCCCGATGGGGCGTACAACGTGTTTGCGGTCACCGCCGACGCGTTCGGGGCCGCTCCCCTTACGCTGGGAAGTCCTCTTTTGCCAGACGAAAACGTGTCGCGAGACTTAACCCTCACGCCGTTCGACCCCGACCCGCTCGAAGGAACCGTTTTAAGCAAGACGGGTGAACCCGTTCCTGGCACGCTGGTTCTTTCTATCCGCGAATGGAGTTCCTACGGCATGAGTCTGGCCCTGCAGATAAGAACAGACCAGAAGGGCCGATTCGCGATCCCGAGATGGACATGGCCATACGGCCGGGGATCGCAAATTCTGTTACCGCCGACCCTCGCGGCGTTTGCTGAGCGGCAGGACCCCGGCGTACTCCTGGGTAAACTGCCGGAAGGCGAGCCGCTCACGCTCGTTCTCGATGACGGCGTCCGCGTTTCCGGCACGGTCTGTTTCAAGGATTCCGGGAAACCGGCTCGCGGCATTCCCGTGATGTTACGCGGCACGCCCGCGGACAACGACATGCCCGACATCACTACGCGCACCGATGAATCCGGGCGCTTTGTTTTCGAGCGTCTCTGTCCTTTTCAGTATCAACTCGTCATCTATGATGCCGAGGCGGGCTACACGGCGCTGGAGCATCCCCGGCTGAACCTTCTCGACGGCCAGGATGTTGTCGGCCTCGACATGCAGATCTCGCACGGCGCAACAATCTCGGGAAAAGTGACGTTTCAAGAAACGGGCGAGCCGATACCCGCAGTCCGGCTGTGGGTGCCGAACGTCCGCCCGCCTACGGTGTTGCGAGAGGCGGTCACCGGATCCGATGGGACTTACCGGCTGCAGCATTTGCCTGCAGGGGAATTCGCCGTGGCCTACGCCGTCCCGGATGGCGTCGTGCGAGAGCCTCGTCCCTCGGACATTGGACCCTTGGTGGCGAAGACTGTCTCTGTTGGCCCGGACGAGCAGTTGACGGACGTGGACTTCACCTTCGAACGCGGCGCGTGCGTGTCGGGCCGCGTCGTCGATCAAGCAGGCGATCCCGTCAAGGGTGCGCGCCTGCACGCTTCGAATAGCCATCGTAACCAACTGCGGCCCAGTCGCCGCCTCACTACGTCCGAAACGGTGACCGCGGAGGACGGGGCCTATTGCCTCTGGGGCCTGGCGCCTTCCGAGGAATGGACCTATCAGTTAGTCGTAAGTGCGGACGGATATGGACGGATTGAGTCTGATCCATTCCAAGTGACGGGCGAGATTGATGGCAAGGACTTCGTGGTCCAGAGGTGCGCGACGATCTCGGGCCGCGTCGTGGACAGCCAGGGTCGCCCCGTCCCCACCGTTGCCGTAAGCATGAAGATTACCGAAGGTCGTGCGTCACAGCGGTTACCCGACGCTCTCAGCGACGTTGAAGGGCGCTTTGCGATGCGGGAGGGCGCCTGTCCCGGGACCTACACGTTCGAGCTGTGTACCTTGAATATGGGGTTCGGTCCGTATCGGACGGTGGATGCGGCGAACCCGCCGCTTCGAGTCGAAGGCCCGGATGACATCGAAGGGATCGAACTCGTGTTGCCCGACGAAAAAGCCCCGCACGATGCCACGCCTGCAAAGCCGGATGCTGCACCGAAGGATACTGCCGCGAAGGCGCCGGAAATGGGTTTCTCCGATGGTGTGGAACCTATTCCCGCCATAGACGAACTTCCCGGAAGGCTCGTGTTCCACGGCCGCTATGTTCACCGGAGCCGCGGCCGCGAGTACGACCAGCCCTCGTCTTTGTGGGTCAAAGAGCAGGAAAACGGGGCTGTCAGCGCCCTATCGCATTTGACCTTCTTCAACGAAACAGCCTTGGCCGTGGGTGATGAGAATCACCGGCCCGCCCACTACGCCGCGACCCGCAAGGCATCGGACCGCTATCCCGCGTTCCAGGCAAGGATTGACTTCCATGCCAACAAGGCGGTCCAGATCCGTCATTGGGGTGAGGAGACCGACGATAAGGAATTCCCTATCGACGAGGGCGCCCTGTTCTCCCTGAACTCGCGGCCCGACCCATACGCGGTTATCAACGTTCTCATACGCGGGTTCGGGCTGAAGGCAGGCGAGGGCAAGGAGTTCATCATGTGCGATTGGGGCAACGGGCCGCATGGCCAAGGCACGTTTCCCTCGTACCGTGTGCGCGTCGAAAACAAGGGCAAAGAGGAGATTGTAGTCCCGGCCGGGGCGTTCAATACCAACCACCTCGTCCTTACGCAACTCACCAGCGCCGACACGTGGTTCAAGAAGCGCGCCGGCCATGTCACGGACCTTTGGGTTCTGGACAATCACATCGTCGTGCGCATCGTCCGTCACCGGGAACCCTACGAGGTGGAACTCCTCGACTACGACGTCCCGGACCGTTTGCCGGGCCAGATTTCGCGTGGTGTCCCGGAAGGAGCGCCCTTGGAAGTCCTCTCCGCAGAGTACGGTGCGCAGGACAAGTGGGTCGACGTGACCGAGCCGTTGAAGCAACGCATCCAAGGAAACAAACTGACCGTCAGTAGATTCAATGACCTTGCCGGCGATCCCATCGACGGTGTGGTAAAGGAGTTGAAGGTAAAGTACCGCGTGGGGGACCAAACCCGCGTCACCACAGTCCGCGAGGGCGAAACCCTCGAGTTGGACATCGACCTGAGCTCCGGGGCAACCCCGGCGGGGGCCGCTGCGGAATAGGGGCCACCGGAAGACAACGTTACAGCCTGGAAGGAGACGAAATATGAAACAGGTGCTGATTGGCGTGGGCGTGCTGCTTGCGGCTTTGTTGGTGATCCCTGTGATCGCGTACATGATGTCGGGGGGCAAGCTGGAGCCGAGTATTGGTGACGCCGCGGTTGCCTCGTCGTTCTCCGCACAATTGGTGGATACAAACGGAAAACCCTTCGCGGATGCCCGCGTCTATCTTCATCCTGCCATCGGCCATCCGGACAAGCGGGGACAGGACCGCGCCAGCATGCCCATGCAGAATACGGAAACCGATGGCGAGGGCAAGTTCTCCTTCAGCAGCGTCAGTCCGGGCACCTACACCTTGCAGTTCTATTGGAAGGACGGAGGGGACAAGGGAAACCTCTACCTCGACGCGCAGAAGTTCTGGCTGGATGTCTCGCCGGGGGCCGCCGCCTCCGAACTCACCATTGTCGTGCCATCGCTGGCGGCCCACTCGGTGGGCGGCTACGTGCGGGATGCGCAAGCCCGTCCCGTCGCCGGCGTGGCGGTGGAAGCCATGGGCCTCGCGGACTACTCCCGATCATCGACCACCACCGACAGCGAGGGACACTACTTGATAAGAGGCATCGCGGGGGATGTAGCGGGTGCGATCTGGTTCAAGGGCGCCGGGAAAGCGGAACTCAAGGATATCGGCATCGGCACAACCGACGCAAACGTTACGTTGCGTTAGCCTGCGAGGACGGGTGGACCACGAAACACGCCGAAGCCGGCCGACGTTCTCTCTTGTCGCGGTCCGCCGTCCTTTCTTTTGACACCGCTCGGGGCCGTAGGGTACGGTCTTCCCTACCAGGCTGATCTCGTCAGGGCCCGACTTCCAGCGGATCGTTTGGTCTATCATGTCTCCGTAGATCTCAGGGCAGTCGTTCAACGAGTATCCGTCGACCGGTGTTCCGTCGATATCTTCGAGTTCGACACGCGCGCTTCCCGCTGCGGGCGTGGCGTAGTTGAGGACCAGTTTTTCCCCTTTGAACCGAATCGGCTTCGTGACGAACTCACCGCCCCCGAGCGGCGCATGCATCAAAACGAACGCATCGACGCGAAAGGTGTACCGTCGCATGCAATTCCCCGCGATTACGCTGGTGTGCAACAAAAGGGTAAAGACTCAGAGTATGGCGACTCCTGCTGAGTTTGACTTGCGCCCTGCCCAACGGGCATCGTTGAAACTACGGCGCGGAAAATCTGTTGGGTACCCGAATGTTTGGTGTTGGCCGCGGCCCTGATTCTGGGCGCGGCGCATGCCACGCCGATAGGGGACGACGATGGCGGCACTACCGTGATCCGCTTCTCCTATTGGGGAAACATAGCCGATGACGCCATTTTCCGCGAAGTCGCGGAATCCTTTGAGAAAAGTCATCCCAAAGTCCGTATCAAGTTCGAGTGGGTCGTCGGCGACTACGGGATGAAACTGCCCCTCCTGCTGGTCAGCCAGACGGCCGCCGACCAGGTGCCGCGCGACGAAGCCCAAGAATTGCGCAAGACCAATCCCGAACTGCTCAAAAAGACCCGCTACATTTGGCTGAAGAACCCCGAGAACCTCACCGACAAGCAACGCGCGCGACTTGGGCATTTGGAGCAGTTGAACCTGCGCAGCAACCGCGCCTATCTTCTCAAAGAAAGCTTCCGTGAATTCTGGGACTATGACAGCAAAGACGGCGCCCGCCGCTTTCTCAAGAAGTGGTTCTGGTGGGCGACACACTCCCGGCTCAAGCCCATGCGCGACTTTGCCTGGACGATGAAGAACCACCTCGACGACCTCCTCAACTACTTTGAGATGCGCATCGACAACCGCGCCGTCGAAGGCATGAACAACAAGGCCAAAGTCGTCAGCCACCGATGCTACGGGTTCCGTACCGCCCCCCATTACATCACCGCCCTATATCATTGCCTGGGCGACCTGCCGGAGCCCAAACTCGTGCACAAATTCTTGTGAGGAACCTCTTTTTCTTTGCCCAGCAGTACTTCGTGAAGGGCATCGTACTCACAGGGATTAAGGGCTGAATATTCCAAACCTTGTGGCCGTCGGGCGCGATTCTCTTTGCGCAATGATTCCATGAACAGCATGCCCTTAAGAGAAGTCTGTAATGTCATCCGTTCTCGGGCCACCATTGAAGATTCCTGCTGCATATGCCTCTCCGGCTTTTTCGAATGGTCTTTGAGGTCGTGAATGGGCAGCGCGCGGGGGTAGTATGTGCCTGGCCAACCAGTCGATCTCCTGTCTGCCCGTGTGGTTCTCCATCCCACCAGACCAAGACGAAGACGGTTACTACGTCGCGGATGTTCCCGCGTTCCGCGGTTGCCACACCCAGGGCAGAACGTTCGAGGACGGAGGCAATGACCAGCCAGCATCCGCGAAGTCATCGAGATGTGCGTGCGCGAGATGCGCGAAAACGGCCTCGATACTAAAACCCAGTATCCGGAAGTAATAGGCATCAAAACCGTCGAAATAGCCGGGGAAGCTCCCATGGGCCACGACCTTCCGATCCTGACGGCAAAAAAACAACTACGCCTCCTCTTTCGAGACGCGCCTGTAGGTCCAAAATCATTTGACCTGCTATTGCCGGCGATTCGGGTCCACGATTCGGGTCCACGCTTGACGCACCCGCTCTCCCGCAGGTACTGTAAATCTATGGCTCAGAAATACGTATTCGGCCCCGCCCTTTCCCGCCGGCTGGGGCGCTCGCTCGGGATTGACGTCGTCCCGTTCAAGACCTGCACCTACGACTGCGTCTACTGCCAACTCGGACCTACTACTGTCCATACGCTCGAACGCAAGCCCTACGTGCCACTCGACGAGGTACTCGACGAACTCCGGAGCAAGCTCGAAACCGGCGTCCTACCCGATTACGTCACGATCGGCGGGTCCGGCGAACCCACCCTCTATTCCGAGATCGGCCCGCTCATCACCGGCATCAAATCCCTCACGCCAACGCCCGTAGCCGTCCTCACCAACGGGTCGCTCCTGTGGGACCCGGAGGTCCGCGACGCACTGAACCTCGCCAACGTCGTCCTGCCCTCCCTCGACGCCTCTGACGCGCAGACGTTCCTCGCCGTCAACCAGCCGATAGCCGCCATTACGTATGAGAGAATGATCGCGGGCCTGGAATCCTTCCGCGAGACTTACTCCGGCCAAATCTGGCTCGAAATCTTTCTCACCGCCCCCATCGAACCTCAAAGCCCCGCCATAGACCGATTCATCGACTGTATCGGCCGCATCCGGCCCGACAAAATCCACCTCAACACCCTCGCCCGACCCGCACCAGGCTCGACCGCCGTTCCCGTCGCCCCCAACATCATGCAAAAGATCGCACGCCGCATCGGGCCCAACGCCGAAGTCATCGCCAACTTTCCGAATATTGTGGCGCAGGCGTCTCGCCTGCACGTCTCCGAAGACGAAATCCTCGCCCTCGTGCGCCGACACCCCTGCTCACTCCAAGATATCGCCGCCGGCCTGTCAATCCCCGTTCTCGAAGCCATGAAACACGTCGAGCACCTGCTCCAACAAGGCAAACTCACCGCCGAATACCGAAACAACGTCGCCTTTTACCTCGCCGCCAACCGCAATTGAACCAACGCGCGGGCGAGGCGTTCTTCCGCAGTCAATTTAACCCGCTGCTGCTCGCTGCATTGCCCCATCGCACGGACATCCGGCCGTTGCCGCCGTCGACTACGGTTAGGAACCGCGTTGTGTCACCATCCGTCAGCGGTTCAAAAGGTTGTGAAGCGGCATCGTCGCGGGGCGGCAGCGCGAACTCCGTGTCCGGAATCGGCTCGTTCATGCCCTCGTAGGCAAACGTATACAGGCTGCGCATGCATAGTTGATTGACGGCAACCTGAACGGGCATCAACTGGTGCGAGTCGATCCACCATCGAATGATCCTGGCCTCCGTCCAGTCGCCGGGAAGGTCGGCTGTAGTCGACTTAATCACGTGGGCTTGGCGGCCGTTAAAACTGACCATCCCTTCGTATTCGAGATGCAGTTCCGCAGTAGCCGCGTCTACGTCATGACCTTCAAGGTCAAAGGGATCGCATATCAAGATGTTTTTCTTGCCGATTGTGTCGTGCGGCGCAGCCTGCACGGATTCCTCTGTCTGCCCATTCTTATCGGTGGTGGTACACAGCCACCAGCACTGGTCCCCATCCCCGGCTACAACGAACCTGTTTGTGGATAGGTTCACGTCGCCGTAGAACTGGCGATTCCCCTGAAACCTGAACGTGCCGCCATCGGCTTTAATAAACGGCGCCAATTCGACGGGCACGACGCCAAACGCGTACGTTACCATGACATGCTCGGACACAGACGTCAGATGCTGCCGCGCCTGGCGCATCTCGCTCAGCACCGTGAGCAACCGGGGATCTTTCGCCGCCTTTTTGAACCGTTCGAGTGAGCTCTCGGAAAACGGTTCGCGCGTTGTGGACAGGTGCAGCGGGACCGGCGCGGCTGCCGCCCCCTCGACCGTGCGAAACCCCCGAAGTTCGATATCCCCCTGCCAATCAGGCGGAAACGATACCGGCAAGAGAAACCGCTTTCCACGCTCGTCATACTGCACGTCCGCCAGCAGTTGTGCGCCGCCCATCAAGGATCTGTCCTTGCTCAAGTCAACAATGTAACCCGCGGACGGATCCATCGGCTGGTCAAAAACCACCTCTATGAACGTAAGACACGCAACCGTGTCACCCGGCGCGGGCGAGAGCGATGCGACGCGCGGTTCAGGGGCGTCCGCCCGGCTCGGTACAGCCGCCGTCTCAAAGCCCCAACGGTACTGCGCGGCCTTCACGCCATCCGCGGAAAGGAATCCGTCGTCATCACTGTTAACGGCAATGAATTGTTGTTCACCCGGCGTTAACCGTACGGGAACCACGAACTCGTACGACTCGGCATCGTACTGTGCCGCCGAAAAGTCTCTCAGGCCGCCCTTCTCGAAGGCAATCCCCATTCTGTCCGGATCCATAGGCCGGTCAAATTGGATCCTCAGTTCCGTTTGCACGGCCACATTCTTGGCTGCGTGCGCCGGGAAGACACCGACCACAACCGGCTGGCCTTCAGCGGACGCCTGGGCGGGCTCCTGTTTTGGGAGGGCCGTCTTGAGTGCGGCCAATTCCTCCTCACTCGGCATCTCGACGAGGGCCGGCGAAAACGCCGCCGTCGAGACGTTCGTGACATAAATGCGTTTGGATGGCTTGCCTTCTTGCAGGTTGAGGCCCTCGCGCAGAATCCACGCGTCATCCTTTTTTTGGAACTCGGCCCTTAATACCCACTCCCGGTCGTCCAACAGCGTACTGTGGTAGGCCAGAACCTTGGGCGCGGATTGGCTTCCGAAGGCCAGGAATTCCGGGCCAATTTCGATCAGTTCTCTTCTCTCGCCACCATCGGGTAGTTGCGCGAAGTCCTCCTCGAGCACGGGCACAAATTCCGGCGTCTGAATGTGCAGTCGCACCCGGCTGACGGGGTACGAGCTTTTTCCGAACCATGTTCCGCCCAGGCCGAATCCCACTGCCGCGCCAGTCTTCTCCGGTTCCGCCTCAATCACTACGATGTTTTCAGAAGGCGCATCGGTCGACTCGACAATGCGCGCATTCTCCGGCAGGCCGCGCCTGGCAAATGCGTGGAGCGCCGTGTGCCACATCAATCCCTGCCGGTACGTCGACGCGTTCTCCATCGGCATGGGACTCCGCTGGAGAAGGCCGTAGGGCTGCAAATAGACCGCATTCTGGCTGTCAAACACCATCTGGCTGCCCTCAGTCTCCCAGCGGCCTTTATCGCCGTCAATCCAAACGCGGTGCACCAACTCGGGCGTGTTTCCCGGCTCGGGCCCCCCCATGTTTAGCGTGTATCGCAGATACGTTGGTCGCGGGTCGAGCCACACGCGGTTTACCTCAACCACCTTTCTCCAGACATCTTTGGGATCGGACAGGTCCACCGGTTTCTCAACGGCTTCCGTGGAGGCGTCGGCCGATTCCGCAGCCGCAGCCGCGACGTCGGCAACTGTCTCGGTTACAGTGGCTGCAGCCGGCGGGACGGCGGCCAAGTCCGCGGTGCTCGTAACAACAGCCGGAATCGGTTTCTCAAGTGCCTCCATCGGTCCGATGGCTAGTGTGACCACAAGTCCAGCGACAAGAAGTATTGGAACCGCGATAAGTTTGTGCGCTATGACGAGTTCTCCCAGTTGTCTTGCCGGATACAGAATACGTGTCAGACTGGCTGTCTCCGTCAGACCCCACGAAACCGGCGCCACAACAATCGCTTTCATGACCGTCGAGACCTTTTCCTGGGACACCCTGTACCGGCCCGCCTCGACGCGTTTGAGCATGCGCTCGCCGAGGGCTTCCCGCGCCCGTTGCAGTCGTTTTGCCAAAGCGAGACGACTCACGCCGAGCAAGGATTCCATCTCCGTGAGGGAACGCCCGGCAAAGTAATGCATCAATAGCACTTCGCGATGGTTCTCGCCGAGTTTCAGAAGCTCCTCGTGCAACAGCCCGTCCAATTCAGCCGCCTCCCCACTCGCAGATGGCTCGACAGCCAACGGCGGCGTTGCTTCATGCAGGGACGCTTCGCGCCCTCGCCGGGCCAACAAGGTGTTACACACGTTCCGTGCGATTGTCAGCAGCCACGCCCCGAACTTCTCTTTAACGCGAAGCCGGTCAAGAGACTGAAAGGCCCGCAGGAACGTCTCCTGAACCACGTCCTCCGTATCTGACACATTTCGGAGCCGGGCCATAGCTGTGGCCTGAACAACGGGCATATATCGCTCGACCAGTTCCCCGAAGCGCTCCCGCTCACCGGAAAGGACGTCCTGTATCGCCTGTTTATCCAATATGACTTCTCGCCCGAGCATTGTTTGTTCTCCTGTAGCTCATATAATAGACCGATAAGCGTCATTTTGTTGACATCTTGTGTAAACGCCGGTCGAGAAATTAAACACCCTTGCTAGCCTCACGTTTTTCGAGGTACGGCGCCTTGGAGTCGTCGGCGGACTACTGCTTGAACGCGCGTGGGGCTCAGCTTTTCCCTAAAGCGCAAAGGGCTGTCCGTATGGGCAACACGCAGTCGGGTGGTCATGGCACGTAATGCTTGGCATGACAGTATGTTGCATAACCATTGACGATCTTCAGAGGTTCTTGGAAGGGCAGAATAAGGCCCTGCATAAATCGGATGCAAGATGAGAATCGGTACGCGAGCAAGGATGTGGAAATGTATCCGGGCGGCTGGATCGGCCTTACCCGGGGAGGCTTCCACTATGTCATCCGAACATCTTTCCTCTCAATCATTATTCAGCGCCTGGTTAGCTGACCATACGGGCGTAGGTTGCTCTGACTTGTCTGCAACGATCGCATAACGAATTCCGGGGCTACTCTCTCTATTTTTGGGTCCCATCCTTACTCGCGGAATCAAGAGCATACAGACAAATAAAAACCCGGCCTCCAGTTCTGTTGAAATCCTGTCATAATCATTTCGCATCCTGACCTTGATTTCCGTACGCGCCAGTTTCCGTCTACTTCTCCACCGGCAACTCGGGACGTGCAGCCCATTCGGTCCAGCCAGCGTCGTAGTACAAGACATCCTTGTAACCAAGCAACCGTTTCAAGACAAAGAATGTCTGGCTCGCCTGGTGGCCGGTGCGGCAATGGACAATCACGGTTGCATCTTTTGACGGAACAATGGCTGCATAGGCCGCCGAAAGATCGGCAACCGGTTTGAACGTCAGCACTCCTTCGTTCTTCACCACGTCTTCGGTGTAGGGCCGGTTAATGGCGCCGGGGATGTGGCCGGCGCGGGCCTCGTCAGACTTGGCGCCGCTGAAGTATTCAGGGGGACGCACATCGATGATGATGGCGGATTTATCCTGCTGGTGCTTGAGCACAGTCGCGGCATCAACAGTGAACGTATCTGCCCCCGGCATGGGCTTATACTCCGACTCCTGTACCGACGGCAGCACGGTATCCATAGGTCGCTTTTCGGCGGCCCATTTCCCAAACCCGCCGTTGAGCACCGCGTAGCGGAGATGGCCGAGCCGTTCGAGCCCCATGCAGGGCAAGGTGGCGTCATGCGCCTTATCGCTGTAGATAAAAACGAGCAGATTGTCCGGCGTTATGCCCATCAAGGACAAGTGGCGCGCCAGCAGGTCCGCCGGCAGCAACATCGACGGTAGTCCTTTGACGTTGCCGCGGAAGCTCTCCACGGCAAGGCTGAGTGCCCCGGGAATGTGGCTGGTGTTGTATTCGGGCTGCGGCCTCATGTCGATCACGACAACTCCGGATTTCCCAAGGTTGTCCGCGAGCCACTGCGTCTCCACCAGGCCAGGCAGTCGTTGATTGTCCATGGCTACAGGGGGTGCCGGTGATGCTGCCGGTACCGGCGTGGCGACCGCCCGAGTTGCCGCGGCCGTCGGTGTTACCGCCGTAGCCGATCTTGCCGTAAGGAAGAAGTTGCGCCATGCCGTCACCTTCGCAGCCAACGCTTGCGGGATTGGTTCTCCACGCAGGGACACCGGTTTCAGGCACCGCTCTATGAAGCCCTTCAAACCGTCGGTGAGCATATAGATGTTGGCGTATCCCATTCTTTCCAGTGCGTCACGCACCTGGGCGGGGTGCGTCATGCCGTTCGAGTAGAGGACAACCGTCTTTTGCCCCTTGTGCGCCGCCAGGTACTGCGGTAACTGGGCGAGACCGACATTAACCGCTCCCGGCAGATGAAAGGCCTTGTATTCGCCATCAGTCCGCACATCCATCAGGAGCAAATTGGGATCACCCGCCAGCAACCGATCCGCAAGTTCCTCCGGCTCGATATGATCGCCGCCCTGCTCGACTTCTTTGAGCAGCGATTCCTCGCCAAGAGCCGATTGCTCGTGTGTCGCCAGTTGGGCTACCGCGGCTGTGGCAGGGGTTCCGGTTACCGGCACCAGGAACAGTCCGGCGGCGGCAACAACAAGTGCAAGGCTGAAGGCCTTCAGGAAAGGCGAACGGAATAGGGCGCCGCCCGTGGCGCGCGCTTTTTCGATGTACTCGGCGCCCCAGAAACAGACCACGGCGGCAAGCGTGAAGGCGACGGCAAACAACGGCTTGGACACGTGGAGCGTGTCGTAAACGAACTGCACGCCCCTTTCGCCAGAGGTATACAAAGGTTTGACCAGCCAGAAAAGTTCGTTGAACAGGACGCTGCCGCCAATCGCACCAACAAGAAACAAGAGAGCGTCCATCTTGCCTGCGGCGAGTCCCGCGGCGGCCGTGCCCGGACACCATCCGCCCATGACAAAGCCGACGCCGAATATCAAGCCTCCCACTATCTGGGCGCCGTAGACGGTATCCATAAAGAAGATGCTTTCTGGGCGGACCCAGCCAAACGCCAGGCAATAACACAAACCCAGCATCGCGGTTATCAGCGCGGTAAACATGACCTTGAGGACGGTCATGTCGCGAAAATAGAAAATGCCCGCCAATTTCCGCGAACTGCTGAACCCCGCGCGTTCGAGTGAAAACCCGAAGAAATACCCCACCAGTAACGCCACGAAAAGAGCCGAGCTGGCCCCGAGGGAATCCGAACCGTAGAATGTCTCAATCATTCCATTGCCTCCTCACGAACCACGCGGCGGCATAGCCCCCGGCAAACAAACACACCATAAAAATGAGGCTGCCCGTCAGCAGCAGGGCCCCGCCTGTCAAGGCTTGGCCTGACGTGCACCCTTGAGCCAGGCGGCTGGCAAAGCCCACGAGGAGACCTCCCGCGACGGCTAAAAGGGCTCGGCGTCCCGCCGGATACGCAGCGCCTCGCTCGATCTGGAACGAGACTCGGTTGGCCAGGAGCGCCGAGAACAATCCTCCCAGGAAGATGCCTACGAGCATAAACACGAGGTAATACTTCAAGGGCGAGCCGCTCCACGGGCCAAAATATTCGCTGGAGGCCACGTGGCCGGGAACAATACATCCTTCGGTAAACGCGGCGACTCGTGCAATTCCGCCGGAAGCGCCCAGCCCGGCTCCAAGCAACAAGAACGAGGCCAACAACGTGAGTCCCAACAGAATGCCGGCCAAATAAGGGTTCCAATAAGGGTTCACTTTTGTTTTCTCGTCTATCATGGTTAGCACCCCGCGCTTTTCTTCTTGGCCGGTTGAGGGGCGGCGGGCGCCTGGGATGCAGGCGCGGACGCTGGCGGAGCCGGGGGAGCTGCTTGCGGCATGGAACTTCCTGCCGCAGCGGCAGATGCGCCCAAAGCCACCTCTTTGACCACTGGGTTCAGTTCCGAAGCCGCCCAGTATGCTTCCAGTCCTCCATAGAGCGCCCGAATCGGCCGCGTCGTCTTCTGCGAGAGAATGCCCGCAGCCGCCATGGCCAGGGAACCGTCCCGGTCTACAATGACCAACGGCGTCGTGCCATTCAGATATTCTGAGTTGGTGATAAGGTCGCCAATATCGACGTTTCGCGCCCCTGGAAGCGTGTAGTCAGCAAACATCGCGGGCGGCCGGATGTCCACGAACTCGAAGGTCCCGGGCAAATCCACAATCATCCGTTTCAAATCCGAAGCCGAAATCCTTTCCGGCAGATTGACCGCCACCCTTGGCGGCGGTGGCGTTGCCGATGCGGAAAATTGAGCCGTCTGCGGGGCCAATGCCACGGGATATGACGCGGCCGTGTCGAATGCGGTTGGCAGTGCCGCATCCGTCCAGGCGGTCATTCCGCCGAGAAGACTTGCCACATTCTTGAACCCCTTTCGTTCCAGGACACCCACCGCCATGCTCGAGCGGTACCCCGAGTTGCAGAGGGTGACGACCGGTTGCGCGGGGTCAATCTGGGCCGACAGTGTGTCGAGGTGTTGAAGCGGCAAGTTGAGTGAGGCCGCGATACGTCCCTTGGACAATTCCGCCGCCAGCCGCACATCCAGGATTATCGGAGCGTCCGCCTTCTCTACCTGTGCGTTCAGGTCCGCCGGTTTCACGAGCGTATTCTTCGCCACCGGCTGGCTGGATTTCAGCCAAGAGTCAATCGAGACAACCCCCGCGTGATACCCGACCCTGTGCAACCGGTAGATGGCCTCTTTCATCTGCGGAGCCGTGCCGCACACAACCAGTCTGGCATTCCAAGGCACCATGATGCCCACCCACGTTTCCAGCCGTTCCGTCAGACCAATATTGACGGAACTGGGAATGTGCCCGATCGCATAGTCGGCGTCGCTCCGGAGATCGACCACGTAGGCCTTGGCCGGGTCCGTCAGGTTCACATCGGCTGGATCTTCCTTCGGCATCGGCGCGCTCCAATCCACCAGGTCCGGCCCGTTCCGGTTCAATGCCGCATCGTGGTGGAAATACTGCGGCGCTTCGGGCAGACCTGCGAGGTCTGCCGCAATATACTCGTTGCGGCCCTTGTGCTGGAGGTAGGGATTCTTGGCGCGTTCTGCCCCGATAGTCGATGAGGGCGCATCGCTCAGGTTGGCGCCACACAAGGATCCTGCACCATGCGCCGGAAATACAACCACCGCGTCACCGAGCTTGGCAAGCTTGTTCACCCACGTGTCGAAGCTCATACCCGCGAGTTCCGAGCCCGTCATCGTCCCGCCCAGAAGGTCCGGTCGTCCGATACTCCCCACAAACAACATGTCGCCGGTCAGGACCAGTTCAGGCATATCGGGTTTGTCTTTGCTGAAGACATAGGCCGTCATGCTGTCCGGCGTATGCCCCGGCGTGGCCACAGCCTTGACGGTTGCCTCGCCGATCTCAATCACGGTCCCGTCTTCAAGAGGCTTAAACGGATATTCGGCTTCGCTGATGGCGCTCGCGTAGATGGGGCTGCCGGTCGCCTTCGCCATTTCCATATGGCCAGCGACAAAATCCGCGTGCGAGTGCGTCAGGAAAGTGCCCTTGAAACTCAGCCCCTCCTTCTTCGCGTAGTCCAGATAAGCGAATATATCCCGGCCAGGGTCGACCATCAGCGATTCCTTGCCGCTTACCACCATGTAGGAATAGTGGCTCAAAACAGGCAACGTAAACTGCACAAGGTTGAATCCTGGATACTTGTAGACGTCGACAACCGAGTAGTGCGTAGTATCCGGTTCCTGCGGCGATTCAGCCCATGCAATCCGTGGCGCTGCAAACATAAAAAACAGCACAGACATCAGGACGGCGCAGACGCATACACATGCTTTCATGTTTGACCTCCTTGGAAATCTTCGAAAAGCTCGATATTCCATAACGTGAACCGTTGTTTCATAACACAAATTCCCTGTCGCGTAGGGTCAAAATATCCAGCCAACGTGTAACCAATTCTAGCCAAACGAGTTGCGCTTAAGTTGTGTGTCGGCACTGAACCGATTGACTCGGCCTCAACATGCGGGCATCATGCCTCTTTTCCATTTGGAAAGGATTGCCCGTTCTCATGCCGGAATTCATCCTCAAACCCTGGCATCTAATCGTGTTGTTTTTGGCTTTCCATATCAATCTGGAAACGCCGGTCGAGAAGTGCAGCACCGTTTGTGGCGGTCGAAGTTGCTGAGTGATTGGCTGTTGAGCACGAGGTCCCATGCGCCATGCACTTGCCGTATGTGCAATAAGCATTCATCTGCTTATAACGCTTAAAACTTTACATTGCAGTATCCTGCAAAATTATTGACGCTCGGCAAAGGCCCGCGTAAAGGCAGAATAAGGCCCTGGCGTGGGCCGTGCGCAAGTAGAAAATCGGTGTGCGGGCATGGATTTGAAAATGAATATCCATTTGGTCCAGGAAACCTCAAGGCTCATCATCGCGTTCCCGACCGTGATTGCCTCTTTCTTGTGCCGGCATGGTAGCATAGCGACAAGAGATCTGAGGAGTCGTTCCATGTTCAAGAGATTGATGCTCGCCGCATTCCTCCTCGCAACCATCCTGACGGCCGCTGTGCTCCTGCGCGCCGTGCTGGCTAAGTCGCGACAGTTTCCGCCCGAGACGCGGCAACCAATGACGCTGAACGATGAAACAGCGGCGGCCCATCTCTCGGAGGCGCTGCAGTGCAAGACCGTTTCCTACATGGACCAAACTAGATTTAGCGGCGATGAGTTTCGCAAACTGCATGCCTGCATCAAAAAGGCCTATCCCGGTATCCATGCCCGCATGCAGCGCGAGTTCGTCAACCAATACAGCTTGATGTACACGTGGCCAGGAAACGACCCCACGCTCGAGCCCATCCTTCTCCTGGCTCACCTGGACGTGGTCACTGCGGAGGAAAGCCCACTGGCGTGGACGCATCCGCCGTTCGGCGGCGTCATTGCTGAGGGCTGCGTTTGGGGACGTGGCGCACTCGATGATAAAGGACGTCTCATGGCAATTCTTGAAGCCGCAGAAACCCTTGTGCAAGCCGGCTACATGCCCCAGCGCACTATCTATCTCGCGTTAGGGCACGATGAAGAGTTGAATGGGGAGCAGGGCGCAGCCCACATGGCGTCACTCCTCAAGATACGCGGGGTGCAGGCAGAATTCTCCGTGGATGAGGGTCTCGTGATCACGGACGGAATCGTACCTGGCGTCGCAAGACCGCTCGCGCTGGTAGCCCTTGCCGACAAAGGCTATGCAAGCTTCGAGCTTCTCGTCAAGCAGGAGGGCGGCCATTCTTCCCAACCCCCACCCGAGACCTCGATCGAGATTCTGGCGGCCGCATTGACTCGCATCAACCGTCACCCGATGCCCGTGCGTTCCGAGGGACTGATGGGCCTCACGTTGGACTACGCGACTCCGGAGATGAGCCTGCCGTATCGCGTGCTTTTCTCCAATCGCTGGCTGTTCGGCGGACTCATCACGCGGGAGCTTGAACAAGCGCCCGCCACGAATGCCGGCCTCCGAACGACTATTACCGCCACAATGTTCAACGCGGGAGAAAAGGACAATATGCTGCCGTCTACCGCACGGGCGGTCGTTAACTGCCGACTTCTCCCTGGAGATACAATCGAGCGCGTAAGGAACCATATCCGCGAAGTCATGGGGGATGACCGCATCGAGATGAATGTCCTGCCCGGCGCACATAACGCATCGCCCGTTTCAGATCATGCGGCGCGGGGCTATCAGGCCATTGAGAAAAGCATTCGACACGTGTGGCCCGCGGTCGCGGTAGCCCCCAGCCTCGATATCGGCGACAACGATTCGAGGAACTACGCTAAAGTTGCCGTAAACCAGTACCGGTTCACCCCCTTTTGGTTTACAGAACAAGAACTGGCCATGATACACGGTGTAAACGAGCGCGTCAGCATCCGGCGCTATATGGAAGCGATCCAGTACTATATTCAGCTCATCCGCTATGCAGCAGGATGATCATTACAGGCAACTTCCGAGGAAACGCTCGAGATTCAGACTGGACTCAGTCTTCATACCTGAACGATACCTTGATCCTCGCTCGGTAGGCAACGACTTGGTTGTTGTCGACCTTCATATCGAGTTGGGCCACCTCAGCAATGCGCATCTCGCGCAAGGTTTTGCCCGCCTTCTCGACGGCGTTCTTTGCAGCCTCTTCCCATGAATTCGGCGAGGTGCCGATAATCTCGACAACTTTGTAGACGCTCTCACTCATATTTACTCCCCTTCCGTGGCCGGGTCGTGACCGGCGGCTGAAAACCGATACTCTCCATGACCTGTTCCACCAGTGTAGACTTAAAACTGACAATCAGCAACTGGTTTGTGCAACCCAAATCCGCACCAGCCTTCAGTACGCCCCGATGCCCGGGTCTCCGAACCTATAGGTTGAATCGCGTGCTCATCAGGTAGTGGATGGGCTGCTCATCATTGCTGTACTCGTGGTAGGCAACGACGACGGTCCCATCAGCCAGTTGGGTCACGCTCGGATACCCGATGTGCCAATACTGCTGCATAACTAATGCATCCAGAAGAGTACGCGAACCGCTGCCCAGCGACGGCGCCGGCACGCCCCCCTCCCTGATCACGAACTCTTTACCGATCTCCCAAGTCCGGCCGTCTTGCGAGATGCAGCCGCGAACACCCCACGGGGCCTTCCTGTAGCCGTAGACCGCCAGTACGCGTCCGTCCTTCAACTGCACGACGTCCGCCGGATAACCCCAGAGCGACGTTCTCTTGGGCGGGCTCCACGTGACTCCATCGTCATCCGAACACGTGAACCACATGTTGTCCTGTCGATTTGGTTTGTGGTGGGTCCTCATCAAGCACACCAGGGTGCCGTCGCTGAGCCGCGCCATCCCTGGCTCCGAGAAGCTGATAATGCCGGCCGCGTCATACGCCACTGTGGACCAGTACTCCCAGTTGTCACCGCCATCATCCGATCTCAACAAGAAGCAGCGGCTCGGCTCGGCTCCGTTTTCCCCTTTATCCGACAGTGTTCCGCCCAGGGGCATGAGCAACCCCCCGTCGGGAAGTTCCATGATGTGCCCCGCTCCCGACCCGCCGCAAGCGTACCAGGACAACGATGAGCTGGCGATAGGATTCGTGTTGACCTCAATGGGGTCAGTCCAGGTCACGCCGTTGTCTTTGGATTTAAGCAGCGCATACCCCGTTTGCCTCTTGAGGCGTTCGGGCATCCCGGGAGGAGGCATTTCAAGCGATTGGTCGCCTTCGTAATTGATTCCCCTGGGTGCGATGAAATTACACACCCGAGTGTGCATCAGAATAGTCCCGTCGGACTTCTGGGAAAAGGCACAGTCCCAGTTGCCCTTAAACTCGGTGTAGGGCCAGATGACCCGCTTGGCGGCAGTGTTCCAGGTTCTCCCCCCGTCCGTCGATTTGATAAAGCAAGATTGGCCGCTGTCGGCATGGACGGGATATCTTTCCTCGTTGAATCCCAAAAAGAGCTCCCCGTTTTGCAGCAAGACGATACTGACCTGATTGCATGCATGGGCCAGACTTGGATCCTTGTACACGACTACATGCTCGACATCTTTAATGCTTACCTTGGTAGTTGCAGTAACATCATTTGAATCTGCCGCGTACGCCGACACTGTAAAGCCTGCAAGCATCATCAAAACCGCCAAAATTGCCATTCTTCTCACGAGACATCTCCCTTCCTTCCGACAAGCCAACGTTTACCATATGTTCTGCCTGCGACCATCGCGGGCAAGTTCTCCGCGATCATACAGGCCCGGACCGACGCCCTCAAGACCAGTTCGGAGGGCGTTCAAGGCCCAATAACACCTTTCGCGAGCAGTCCTCAGCGCTGTTCATGCGAATTCGCGCAGACCGCCCAATCATTATGAGCCATTTACTTGCCGTATGTGCGACACGCAGCCTGGTGCTTATGGCACGTAAAGCTCAGCATGACAGTATGTTGCAAAACAGTTGACGCTCTTCGGGCGCTTGCGTAAAGGCAGAATAAGGCCAGGACAGGGGCCGCGTACAGGGCGAGAATCGCTGCGCGGGCATCGCTGTTGAAGAACCGGATCAGGCGAAGCAGTTCGGACAGGATGATCCGGCTATCACCATCTTGGTCGGCTGTGTAGCTCGCCGGGGGTTCCTCATCACCCTCTGGTACAGGCCTCCTTCGCCCTTGTCTAACTCATGAAGACCCGTAGGGAACGGGAAAAGCCCGCATTCTTGAAAAAAAATTCACGCGCGGCTACGCTGGTCTACGGGTTAGGCCTGTCCTATCATCTGCGGAAGGAGACCGGAATGCGCAAGACGGTCCGGAACATTATTCTTGTATGGGTCTTTCTCTCACTCGGGTTGCCGTTATGGGCAGACGGGATGGGCTTTGATCTGAGCCTGCAGCAATACGATCCGGTCACCGGTGAGCGAACACTGGTCACGGGGAAGCTTGTCGCGACCAAGACGGCGGTCGTCGTGGTTGATATGTGGGACCAACACTGGTGCAAGACCTACACCGCGCGCGTGGGCAATCTCGTCCCGCGCATGAACCAGACACTCGACGCCGCGCGGAAACTTGGCATCCCCATCGTCTTTGCGCCGTCGGACGTGGTCGATTTCTATGCGGACTATCCCCAGCGCAAGGCGATGCAGGCCGTTCCGTCATATCCGCCGCCGGAACCAAATACATTCGAGCCGCCGCCCCAACCCGTGGGCAAGGACCGATGCGAGTGCGGGCCGGATCAGCCGTGCCCGACGGGCACTCGAGTCTGGACCCGGCAGCACAAGGACCTTGTCATCGCGGAGAGCGATCTCATCGTCGACTGCAACAACGGCCGGGAGTTGCTGAATTTCTGCCAGGACAAAGGCATCGACACACTTGTCTATATGGGCGTGGCCAGCAACATGTGCGTCCTCTATCGCGAGTGCGGCATGATCAACATGAAACGCCACGGGCTTAGGCTATGTTTCGTGTCAGACCTGGTCCAGGCCATCACAGCCAATGGCATCGACCCCGGAAGCAGGGAACTGGACCGGAACTTCACGCCGGCGAAGGGCAGCGCCATCATCCAGCGATATATCGAACAACACATCGCGCCGTCGTTCGAGAGCCGCCAGTTGTTGGCCGCGGCCAGTATGGGAACGCAAGACCGCCGCCCGCACATTGTCTTCGTACTCGCCGAACAGGAATATAAATCGGACGCAACGTTCCCGGCCTTCGTTCAACGCTATCTTGGGGACGATTTCCGTTGCACGCTTCTGACCCCGGAATCCCATGTAGGCACGGGCCGCGACAATGTGCCGGGACTCGACGCGTTGTACGACGCGGATCTGCTGGTGTTGAGCATGCGGCGGCGGGCATTGCCGGTCGTGCAGATGGATCATCTCGAACGGTTCATCCGCGCGGGCAAGCCGCTTGTGGCGGTGCGCGTCAGCACCGTCCCGTTCCAGTTGAGCGACCCCGCGGAATGCCCCAGCGGCCACGTGGTCTGGCAGAAGTTCGACGAAGAAGTGCTGGGGTGCCATTACAAGGGCTACGATTCGCGCTCACGCAAGACGGGGTGCGACGTGTGGTGCGCCGCGCAGGCGAAGGACCATCCCGTCCTCAAGGGACTGGAAAGCGCCGCATTCCATAGCCCCAGTTGGCTGTACCGGCTTAATCCATTGTCGGACACCGCCACGCTGCTGATGCAAGGCCGCTGGTCGGAAGACGCCGCGACCGAGCCGGTGGCCTGGACGAACACGTATAACGGCGGCCGCGTGTTCTACACCTCGCTCGGCCATTGGGACGATTTCATGAACCCCGCGTTCAACCAATTGCTCAAGAACGCGATCTACTGGGCGCTGGATAAGGACGTTCCTTGAAGACGCATTTGACCGCTTGCGGGGCGCTACCGGCTTATCTACAATCGGTTCGACAGATTCGTTGGGGATTTCCAGATACATATGGAGACAAAGGACATGGCTGACAACAACGCCTTACTTGACACCCTCATCGCTAAGGTGACTGGCGGGAACGACGACGAGCGGACCGAGGCTTGGTTCAACGCCGGCAAGGTCGGCGCCTCCGCGGTCAAACCGTTGGCCGGGGTTATCTCGGCGCACAGCGGCGAGGCGGCGCTGGCCGCCAAGCGGGCGCTGTGGCAGATCGCGCGTTACGCGGCTCGGCCCGGCGCCGACGCCGAGCGGCAATCCGTTGTGGCGGCATTGGCCGCCCTCTTGAACGACGAAACAGAGTCCGTTCCGGCACGTAGCGAGGCGCTCTGGATCCTGTCCGAGATCGGGGACGACGCAGCCGTCGAACCCGTGGCGAGTGTGCTCAGAGACGAGGCCCTCCGCGAAGACGCGCGCATGGCGTTGGAACGCATTCCCGGCGACCGCTCGCTGGCCGCGCTCAAGGCCGCGTTCGATGCAGCCCCCGACGCCTTCAAACCCAACATCGCGCAGTCGTTGCGACAACGGGGCGTGGACGTGCCCGGTGTGCCGTGCGTGAGATTTGTTCCGACGAAGAAGACCGCGGTTCAACCCAAGACGGAGAAATAGTCTCGACAACTTAATGAAGGACATGACGTCATGACACTCAGTAGGCGAGGATTTCTGGCAAGTGCGGGTGCAGTGTTGGGCTTTCCGTATATTTCGGCGATAGCGGCGCCGGGGAAGCCGGGGGCAAACGACCGCCTTTCCCTGGCGCATATCGGCATCGGGGGCATGGGGTCGAACCATCTGCAGCAGACATTGAAGTTCGAGCGCGATGGCGACGTCCACTTGGCCGCGCTATGCGACGTGGACGAGAAACGGCTCGCGGCAGCCGTAGGGAAATGCGGCCCCGGTGTAGACGCGTACCGCGACTACCGCTACATCCTCGAGCGCGACGACATCGACGCCGTCGTGATCGCCACGCCCGACCACTGGCACGCCGTGCAGATGGTCCAGGCGTGCGAATCCGGCAAGCACGTCTACGTCGAGAAACCGACGTCGGTCACGATCAACGACGGCAAGGCGATGGTAGCGGCGACGAAGAAATACAACCGGGTGGTCCAGGTGGGGTCGCAGGCGCGATCGGCCGAGCCCGCCCACCAAGCGTGCACGTACATCCGCAACGGCATGCTCGGTAAGGTCCACAAGGCCACATGCTGGCACAAGCTCAATCCGACGGGCGGCACGGACCCGGATGGCGAGCCCCCGGCGCAATTGGACTGGGACCTCTGGCTCGGCCCGCTGCGCTGGCGTCCCTACAACAAGGCCTACTGCCCCGGCGTGTTCCGGTGGGTCATGGAATCCGGCGGCGGCGTGATTCGGGATCGCGGCGCGCACGTGATGAGCATCATCCGCTGGTGCCTCGACGCCGACGAGCAGATGCCGGTTACCATTGAGGCCAAAGGCTATCCGCCCAACAAGGGGATTTGGGACTGCCCGCCGGAGATGGAGGTGGTCTACACGTTCAAAGACCCCGATTGGCAACTCATCTGGGCGCAGCCCGGTGACCGGCAGAGCAATTACCCCGACAAGAACGATGATTTCGGCATGGTATTCCACGGCGAGGACGATACGTTGGTGCTCGATCGCGACGGCACGCAGTACGACGCACCGGAAAAGGCCCGAAACTTCAAAGTGCCTGCCGGCGGTGTCGAAGTGTATCGCATGGACAAATATGCCGACTACAACATGAACCACAAGGCAGACTGGCTGCAGGCCATTCGAACTGGCGCAACGCCGTGTATGGACATCGAGAAAGGCCATCGGACCGCCACGATGTGCAACTTGGGCAACCTGTCCTATCTATTGGGACGCACGCTGCGATGGGACGCCAACAAACAAGAGATCGTCGACGACCCCTATGCGAACCGCCTGCTCAGCAAGCCGCAGCGCCATCCGTATCATCTGTAGGCGCGCGCCGTGAAGCCCGGGCTCAACCTCGAATTCGCCCGAACCGAACGCCTCGCGCCGGAACAAGCGATGGCGCGCGCGGCGGACGCCGGGTATCGCTGGGTCGAGCCCTACGTGTATTCCGCCATCGCGTTGCCGATCAACAGCCACCTGACCGTGCGCGCCGAGTCGCCCTATCACCACTTCGATGGAGGGCGGACCGATCCCGCGGCGATCAACGCCGTGCGGGAAGGCCTCGGCCTGTCATTCTCAGCCATCGATGCCCACTGTACGCTGCTGTTGCCGCAGATCGGCGTGCCCTATCTCAAATCGGCGATCGATTTCGCGGCGGAAGTCGCTTGCCCCATTGTAATGTCCGACGAGGGTCCGGTTCCCGAAGAATGGATGACGCTCGAGCGCGGCTTCGACCTGATGCGTGTAAGTCTTGACGAGGTCGTCCGGCACGCCCATAGGCGGGGCGTGTTATATGCCATGGAATTGCACAATGCGCTGACGGCGCGCCCCGATTACCTGGTCAGGTTGCTTGATGCCTACGGTCCCGGCGACCTCGGCGTCAATTTCGATACCGGCAACGCGTTTCTTGCGGGCAACGACCCTGTCGGTTACCTCCAGCAAGTTGCCGGCCGTGTCGTACATGTCCACATTAAAGACATCCCGGAATCGCAATTACACGAACGCGGCAAAGTCACCGGCACCCGCGTTGGCGTGGCGGCCGGCCAAGGCGTAATCGACCTGCCCGGGATCGTCGAGGCACTCCGGTCCGCAGGTTTCGACGGTGTGCTCTCAGTCGAGTGCGACACCCTCGCGCAAGCCCGATCGAGCTTGCCCTATCTTGAACGCTTGATCGGCTCCCGATGAGCCCGTAAGGCCAGAAAAGTCGAACGACGTTCAAGTTCTTGTCCCCGCGCTGACCCGCTGGCTGGATACCCGGCTTCTCCCCTTTTAACTAGCCAGCCCGTGGTAAAAGTCGTCATGGTCTACACGCAGTCATTGGCTCACGACTTCCTGGGCTCGCGGGCGCCGCGGCTTCTAAAAGTCAGAAGGGAAAAGGTTAGTGGTGAGTCGCAGGGCGCAAGCAGCCAAGACGCACCAAGACTATCGCGAGAACCGCCCCCACCAGGTCGGAGACCAGATCAAGCGCCGTGTTGACGTATCCGCCCACGCCGGTCTCGGGTACCAGCACGGTCGCAATGAACTCGATGATCTCGTTGAGCGCGCCTACGCCCAGCCCCGCCATGACCACCACGATCGAGAGCGCGGTCCAGCCCCGCAGATCCGCGCGGAGCAGCGGCCGCAGTAAGTGATACATCACCAGGGTGGCCACGCCAAACCCGATGATGTGGACGAACTGGTCGTAGCGAAAAATGGGAACCGTGTCCGACAGAGGCACCAGCATTACGCCGTAAAGCACCCCGTCTCCAATCGGAATCCCCCCGCCGCACAGGTGCAGAATCGCCCATGCCACGAGGCCCCAGATAATGGGCAAAGGGTATCGCACGCGATCGTTGGTCAGCGCGATCACCACGAGGAAAAACACTATCACCGCCACGTACAGCAGAAACTCGTAGTTCCGGCGATATCCAAAATACACGCTGAAAGGCACCAGCACCGAAAACAGCACCGACAGCGGCGCCACGTGTCCGCGCTCCAGCTTAAGCATGAGTTCCTACCCTCCTTTGCCGAATGCCGAGCATCTTGCCACACCCCTCCCCGCCCATCAAGCCGGCCACTCGCGCCCAACGGAGGCAGATTCCGCACAGAAATGTTCAGCCGGTGACGGGCGGCATCCTACGACAAAGCCAAACCCGGAAACACGCCCCAACTTCTGGTGCGGGCCTCTCGCCTGCACGTCTCCGGTGACAATATCCTTGCCCTCATCCGCCGCCACCCCCGCTACAACATAAAATAGAGCACTTTTTGTTCCGCTAAGGTAAAATGGGTGTAGGGCATTGCGTGTCCTCCGTTCGGTCTTTGGTTGTTTCCAAACGCTTTGTACCGAACAGACCGCGCAATGTCCTTTTCCATTAGCCGAGGGAAAGGCCGTCCCGGAGAACCCGCGGGGAAATAGGGGAGAATAGGGGACAGCGGACCTGGTGAAAAAGTCATCTTGCACCATAAAATCTACGTGGCTTCCACCAAAATCTGGCAAAAAACTGGGACTGACTCGATTTCGGCTGTTTGAAATCGTGTCTGTCCCTGCTTTTCGCGGCCCTTCAATAGAGTTGCCTGGCTTTTTCACCAACTCCACAGCCACCTATTCTCTTGACTTTTCTCCCCCCAAGGGTGCTGGAAAGTTGTGACGCGCCCACGCCCGCGTGATGCCCAACAACACATCGGGAGTAGGCCCGTCCCACCCCTGCAACACCCCCTGCCACCGCCCACTCGCATCCCGCCACAACGCCACATCCACACGCGCCGGCAGTTCAATCTCCATACGCCCCGCCTTGAAACGCTTCAGCCCGCCCGCCGCCATCGCCGCAACCTGTCCCGTCCTGTCCAGCCGCACCGCCGCCACACCCACCGCATCAAACTTCACCTCATGCCCATTCAGGCTCACCGTTGCCCGGATCGGATCCCCCATCACATCATCCTTGCCTGACGCCAGAATCAGCGTACCGTCCAGCAGCCGGCACCGGCCGCTCGGCTCCGGCATCACCGATTGCGTAAATCCCGCCACACCCCTCCGCGTACCCAGCGTCTGCGCTTCCACCCCCGACGCCCTCAGGTGCGCAATAATATCCCGCGCGCAATCGGCCGCACTCCCGTTGATCATCGCCGTCGGCAGGGCCGCAGACCCATCAAACTCCTCGCCCTCAAAATCGCGCGTCCATTCCCCGACCCGGTACAACCGCGTCGGACCTCCCGCCGCCTTCCTGAAAAACTCCGCCACAGCCGGCCGTTCCCACTGCGGGTGGTACAACACCGCCGCTTTGTAACGCTGCGGCCCATATCGCACGCTGCCATCGCGGGCGATCGTCAACGCCCCGCTCGATATCTCGCTGCTCGGAATCAAATCGGCGTAGTAGCCTTCCGCCCACATCGCATCCGTGACCTCGAGCCCAACGTCCGCAAACCCTGACCCCGTCCAGTTCAACGCCGACGGATGACCAAAGATCACCGCAACCGGGCAATCCACCGGCGCCGTCGAAATCAGGTTCAGCAGGCGCACCCGGCAATCCGCTCGAAGCAAATCGCCCCCCAGCAGCGACGTCGCACGGTCCACCGCATCGTTCGGATACAGCGGATGAAAATTCATCCGGCCCCCGCCCAGCGCGTGGCGCCAAAGATCTTCTTCATAAGCCTTGATGTCCCCGTCGTAATACATGTTGTACCAGAGAGGCGACCGCCACTTTTTCGACAGCGCCGTCCGCGCGCAAAACGGCGTCGACTCGTCGGTCTGCGCCAAATCCCGCCGCACCCCCCACCAGTCCAACCCGTTCTTGAACGCCTCCTCCGGCGTCGGAAACGGAAACCACGTCGGGTGTGTCCCGCTCATCACCTGCGGACCAAACACCTCCTTGATGCCCGCATAAAAAGAATTCTCGACCTCCGCGTTCCGCTCACGGTTCATCTCCATGTAGTGATTGATCGCCCCCGCACGCTCACCCACCCGCCCGCGCTCCCCCACAACCATCAGCAACACGTCCCGCGCCAGGTCACGCCCCGGCCGCCGCCGCTTGTACGCCCTCGCCATCCAATCCGAATACCACACGTCATCCGCCCGCGGCTTGAACCGACCCGGAAAACCCCACTCATCCTTACACGCCCCCGCCAACCCCACGTCCCTGTACTGTTCGAGAATCCCCCGCTCAAACCCGATCAAGTGCGGCGCATATACGTCCGGTGTAAACAACGTAAATGCCGCCAGCACAAACACCGTCCGACCCTCATCCCCCGGACCGCACGGGATCGCAACCGCCACGCCGTCTTTGTCCGCCTGCTCCACACGACACCGGCCCGTGATGTCCTCCACCGAGTCCGGCTCAATCCCCGCCGGCCCCGCCACACCCGAATAGACCCGCAGCACCCGCCCACCAATCGAGTCATAACCCCGCGCCCGGTGCGTGTAATGATCGCCCAGGTTCAAAGGTTCCACCCCCACCGTCACTTCGCCCAACCCCAACATCTCCACCTCACGCACCCGCACAATCTCCTGCATCTCCCCCGGATACTTGTCCATAAACGCCTGCCGAGCCAGACGCACATCCAGATCCATCACCATCGACATCCCCTTCTCCCGCGCGTACGCCGCCGCAGCTTTAATCTGATCGTGTACCGCAGGGTCCGTCACTTCCACCGGATAACGGATGCTCGTCGTCAACAGATCAAAATCCGTGTGCGACGCGTGCACGTCCAAGAAACGCTTGTAACCCTCCGGCCCAAACTCCTCCTCCGACCAGAACCAGCAACCGATCCCCGGCCACGACGCCTGCACCGCGTTCTCCTCCTGACCCGCCAACGCCACACGCAGCGAACCATCCAAAACCGCCACTCCGCGCGCCTCTGAAACCAGCTCACTGAAAAACAAGACCGCCGCGATCATTGTTTCCCCTCCATGCCACGAAGTGTGCAAAATCACCATGGCCCGCTGCAACTCGCCCCACTGAATTCCGCAGCGTCCACCATCTCCACTCTGTCCATTCCACCCCCCAAAAAAAACTTGCCACAACATCTTGACGTGAGGGGGCCGACCGTGTACAATATCTAGTGTAACCTCGGGGGGACCCGAGAAACTTAAAATAAGGAGGAGAAACGCAATGCCAGTAAAGAAGAAAGCAGCGCCCAAGAAGAAAGCAGCGCCCAAGAAAAAAGCAGCGCCCAAGAAGAAAGCCGCCGCGAAGAAAAAGGTTGTGAAGAAGGCGGCGAAAAAGCGCTAAGTAGTATTGCGCGAGTTTTAGCAGGGCCGGTGTTGTTTACCGGCAAGATTGCGCCGGACGCGAAGCAGTTTCCGCGTCCGGTGCTCTTTTTCTCCCCGCGATGAGGCCGAGGAAGGCGACGAGGAACGGGTCGATCTCGAACCGGTACCGGTTGGTTTCAGCGAGTTCGACGATGATGCTGAGGCCGGTGACGTAGATGACGGTGAAGGCCATGAACAGCAGTGCGGCCCGCTGGGCGGCCGTGTGGCGGCGCGACCACACCCCAAGCCACGCGCCGTACGCCATCAGCAGCGGCATGCCGATCAGCAGCGTGAGGTAGGGGACGTGACGGGACGCTCCGAGTTGGGGGATCAGTCGGCTTACGGGGATGTTGATCTTGAGAGTGAGGACGTCGTAGGCGCGCACCAGCCATTGAAGCCGCGGCACGGTGAGCGGCATCGGCGAGAAATACGTGAGCCCGGCCCACGCGGTGGTGCACAAAAACAATTTCGGCCGCACCCGGATCACGTAGAGGGCGTCCTCGAGGTAGATGTCGGACACGGCGATCTGGGAGAGGTGGTTGTAGTTGACCTCGCCGGTGGATTTGGTGGTCTGGCGCAGCACCGGGATGTTTTCGTAACCGGCGATATTGCGTATCTCCGGGGGGTAATACTCGATTGCGTAGAACCGCTCGACCAGCGACACCTTCGAGATCTTCCCTTCATTTGCCAGGCGCACGCGTTCTTCCCACGGCAGGTTGCCGACCGTTTTGATCCACGGGCTTTTCCCGAGAAACGAAAACACCGAAAACTTGTCGAAAAGCACGTAATTCTTCGCGTAAAACGAAAACAGAATCACCCCGGGTATCAGCGCCATCCACAAAACCTGCCTGCGGTTTCCTCGCATCACGGCGGCGACTGCGCACGCCATCAACACGTAATACGCCAAGTGGTACATCGACCGGATTCCGCACAGCAGAAACAGGCTGATGAAAAACCCCCAGCCGTACACCGCGCGCCGAGTCCGCACGTAGATCTCGAGTAACAGCGCGGCGATCACGAGAAGCGTCGCGCATTGGAGCGTATAGATCAGGACGTGCTCGAACACAAGGAACGTCGGGCTTAGCACAAACAGCGTCGACGTCAGGAGCGCGACGCTTTTCCGGACCCCGAGCCGCGTCTGCAACAGCGTCACGAGGAGGTACAGGGCCAGCCCGTTGATCAGAAAGAGGGCGTGAAACACCGGCGCCGCGTGGCCCGGGAAAAGTTTTAGGATCACGCCAAGCGCGAGGTTGTACAGCGGCGGCTGGACGTGGAGGTAAAATACGCTCTCGATCAGGCGCGTCCGCAGCAGCACCGGGTCGGCGTAGTGGGCGAACATCCCCAGAGGCGCCATGTCGAACCGCAGCCCAAGCGAATTCACCAGGGCGTGAAACACAATGAACAGCCCCGCCTGGAAACCCAACAGCCACTTCCAGCGAGCCGCGTCAATAAATCGGAGCAACCGCCGCATGAAGAGCAAGGTATCCGATTTCGGGCCACGACGCAAACCGGATGAGACCATCGGGCCGTTGGCTGCGAGGTAGGCGGAACTGGTTCGAGTTGAGGCGCATGCGCATGTTGTTAGAATCTTTGTTCACGACATCTGCGCACGGCGCGTAGATATTGAGTCAAGGTCGCGAACAAAGATTCTGAATGCGACTTCTTAGTCGCCTTAGTCGTCGGAGCCGGAGAGTTCTGGTTGTTCTTCTTCGGGATCGACCGCGATGGCGTTGCGGTCGGTGGTCAGGAAGGTGAGCACGCCGAATGTGAGGCAGGATACCGCTACGCCGAACACGGATGCGTCCACCTGTTCCATGAAGCGGTAGGCGCCGTCGCCGAGGGGGGCGATATCGAGCCGGTTTTTGAGTATGGCGAAGCCCTTATAGATCATGGTCAGGGCGCTTGCGGTAAGCATCGTGATGAATATGTTGCGCGTGAGCGCGGGCGACCTTTTCTTTGAGAGGACGCCAACGCACACGGGCAGGATGATCGCGGGCGCCCAGAGGTGGTACGTGAACAGGAGAAGTCCGATGATGTCGGACCACAGCACCGCCACCAGTATGGCGGCGCCGCCGAGCAGCGCGGAGCAGATGCGCGCGAGCCGGAGCATCCGACCGTCGTTGCGGTCTTTCCAGCCAAGCTGGTGTTCGAAGAGGTCTTTGATGAAGATCGCCGTGGACGAGTTGAGCGCGGAGTCGGCCGATGACATGACGGCCATCATGAGCGCGCCGATGACGAGGCCGCCGATGACGGGATTGTTCATTTTGCGGATGACCATGGGGAGCGCCTGCTGGGGGGCGATGTCGGGAAAGTGGATCCGCGCGTAGAGGGCTATGAAGAACAGTACGACGGGAAACGTGAGCGCCAGGAAGATCCCGACGCCGGCAATGCCGATCCGCGTTTCGCGGATATCTTTTCCAACGCAGTATCGGGTGGCGTAGCCGGGGGCGAACGTTTCGCCGAGGAAGAAAGCGAGGAAGGTGGTGACCAGAAAAATCCAGCCTTTCCCGCCTTCGATCTGGAAGAACGTGTGAGGGATGGCCGAGGTGGCCTCTTTCCATGAGGAGATGATGTCGGGTATGCAGGCCGCCAGCGTGACGAGGAAGCCGAAAATAAGGATAACGAACTGGTAGACGTCCGTGTGGATGACGGCCAGGAGCCCGCCCGCGGTGCTATAGGTGACCACGACTGCCCCGCCAATGATGATGGCGAGGGCGAGCACCAGGGGCGAGTTGGTAAACTCGGGGAGGATAGCCGTCAGCACACTTCCGAACGCGGCCATCTGTGCGGCGACGATAAAAACGGAGAACAGAAGCGACAGAATCAGCACGAGAAAACGCGGACCTTCGCCAAACCGATGACCAAAATAGCCCGCGACCGTGTAAAGTTCCGCGTCGCGGAATTTCGGCGCGACCACCAGGCCCGAGAACAGGAAGTGGAGGTACCAGCCGGTGGACACGACAAGCATCAGCACGCCCCACTCGTAGGTTCGCCCGATGGCGCCGATGCTCGAACCGCCGCCGATAACAGTCGCCCCCATCGTGCAAAACAGGAAAAACCAGCCGATGTTGCGCCCGGCCACGAGGAAATCGTCGGTGTCGCGGATCTTCCTGGCTTTAAGCACGCCTTTGAAGAAGATGAAGATCATGTAGGCAATGATGATGCCCCAGGTGATCAGGCCCCCCGCCATGACGCCTAGGCCTCCCGGGTCGAGATGCGCCAGCGCCCGAAAAGATCGGCCAGCCGCCGTTGAGGGTCGTAGACGGCGATTTGGGCGGGTGCGGCCCGCAACGCATCCAGTTCGATGCCCGCGAGGTGCCAGGAGGTGTCGCGGCCCCAGTATGCGTCGATCCACCGGGCAATCGTGTCAAACCCGTACCAGTACGACTCGTACCGGGACCACGTGCGAATGTGGCCCGTTTCGATTGTACGTTCCACTTCGTCGTTGACGCGGGTGAGCAGGAACCCGTCGCAGACTTTTTGGCCGTTGCGGTCGAACACGTCGACGAGGATGGATTTGCTGGAGTCCCACGCCCGCTTGTACCGGCGCGGGACGAGCGTGAACCCGTTGTTGCGGGCGTATGTCTGGGGGGCGAGCCAGCGCGGCTGCCCGGAGACGTTCATGGTGGACTCGTAGTTGCCGAGCGCGTGCGACTGGACGGCTTCTTTGCGGTAGGCGCTGATGACGGCGATACCGGAGGCGGTTTCGGCGGCGCGCCGCAGCGATTTGAACAGTTGCTGCGCACCTTCGGGCCCCTGCATGACGCCGATGCTGTTGCATACGGTGACGAGCACGGGCAGAGGTTCCGGGTCCAGCGGTTCGAGGTCGAACGCGGAACCCTGGCGAAGCCACAATCGCTGGCCCAGCAGCGTTCCGAGGCCGGCTTCCCCCAGTTTCCCGGCGGCAAGGTTGATCAGTTCGGAGGAAAGATCGATCCCGCCGATCAACTCGATCCCGCCGCCGGTTTCACCGGCCAGGACGGGGTCGTAGTCCAGGTCGCGGCGTGAGGCGCGGGCGCGGGCGAGATTCTCGGCGTCGGCAGCGGGCAACTGATCGCCGCGCGTGGTTTTAAGGCCGTAACGCAGGTGCAACCGGCCCGAACCGCAGCCAACATCGATCACGTGCAGCGGCTTTCCGGATCGTTCTGCCAGAAAAGCCAGGACGCGGTCAAGGAATTCTTCTTCAAATGCTTCGTAAGCCACGACGTCGGGATGGCCGTGAACGATATTGCGCTCGTACGCGGCGGCACATTGGTCCCACACGCCGCGGTCGCGGTCGCACGCCTGCGTGAGCCCGGTGTCGTTCGTCATGGGCTTCTCCTCACGCGGGTTTGGCGGAGGCTACCCCGTCCAACATCGTGGCCGCGCCGAAAGCGGCTTCGGATAGGGGGGATATGTGGTCCCGAATCTCGTCCAGCGGGGGTAGTATCTCTTTGGCGACGTATTTTGAATCCATCAGGCGCAGCAGCGCGGAATAGTTGACGCGGAAGGCGATGCGCTCGCCGACTTGGAGTTTATCGACGTTTTCACCGAGGTTGACCACGGAGATATCGCTGCTGGCGCCGGCAATTTTGTACCGGGTATCGAGAGGCGTAATGCCGTTGATGTCGGTGTCGAGATGGCCGATGCTGACCAGTGCCCGGTACCCGCGCTGGCCGGGCGAGGTGTCGGGGCATGCTTCGGTTTCGAACGGCGTCATGGTGGTGGTTTCACCGAGTGGCGCCAAGCCCTTTTTCTTGACTTCAGCGATTTCGGCCTCGAGCCGCATCACGTCGTTTCGCAGTTCCGGGAGCGTGCCGCCGTTGATCAGGTCGGTGCCAAGGAAGGCCGCCTCGCCGATGCGCGAGTGGTTTACGGCGGATGGCATCTGGCCCTCCAGCAAAAGGGGCAGGGTCGCGGTGACTCCCGCGGAGATAATGGGCAGCGGCTGGCGGAACTTCAACTCGAGCAGTTCGCGGTACAGCACGAGCTGCATCAGATGGTCGACGGTGGGAACGGTCCCCGCCAGGCACCCGAGGTTGCCGCCGATTCCGGCAACTTCGATGTTGGGCAGTTCGAAGACTTTCTTGTAGAAGTTGACGAGACTGCCAGGCAGGATGCCCTCGCGCAGGTCGCCGAGTTCGATCATGATGATGATGCGGTGGATCTTGTCGAGCCGTGCCGCGTGATCGTTGATGGCGCGGATCACCTCGATTTCACTGTTGAGGCTGATGTCGGACAGGGCGGCCACTTCGCCCGCCCTGGACAAGTCGGGTATTCGGAGATACCATTTTTCGGCGCCCGGCATGCACCGGCTGACTTGATTCAGGTTCGAGAGGCGCGAGTCGCCCACGCTGGTGACGCCGAGCGCGTGGAGGGCGCGCAGCGTATCGGCATGGCCGCACAGCACCTTGGTAACCAGCGTCCACGAACTGCCGTTGGCGCGGATCCACCTGTCGATCACTTTCAAATTATAGTGGAGCGCTTCGATGTTGATGACGAGCCGGTTCATGGCGAATACCTCATCTCCGCGTATTTGCTCGTGAATCCGACACGCTCGTACAGGCGCCGGGCCGGATTGTCGTATTCGACGTGTAGCTTCACACTCCCTTCCGCCAGACACAGCCCGCGCTCCACAAGCTGCCGGCCCAGGCCTTTCCCCCGCAACGGCGGGTCGACCGCCACAAACAGCAGCAGATTCTCGGGCACGTACCCGCCCATCCCCGTGCGGAGCATCACCAGCGCCCCCGCCGTCTTCCCGTCATGTTCCGCCACCAGGATAAACCCGCCGCCGTTGAGCGCGTCGCGCAGGCCCCGAGCAATGTCTTCGAACGTGTCGCTGTACGGTTTGAGCGCCTCCTGCAGAAATGCCGCCAGGTCGTGCAATCCGCCCCGCGCGGCAAAATCGGCCGGCTGCCGAAGTTCCCGAAGCCGGAACTCGGCCGCATCGACCGATCGCGGCGGCGCGTCGCCATCCGCGGGTGCGGCGGCATCGGCATGTTTCGCGCCGTGGCCGTCTGCCGACCGCAACGTGTCCTCCGTCGCATCGAGCGGATAGATCGCCAGCATGGGCGCCGCGTCCAGATGTTCGGCGTTCATCATACAGGCTACGCGTTCCAGCGACGACAGGATCTGCGCCTGTTCCCACTCGTGCAGTTTCTCCAACTCCCGCACAAACCGCTCCTGGAGCAACGGCGGTGCGCCGCTTAGGACCTGCCTCGCGCCGTCCGTGCACGTCACCAGCACGTTGCGCCGGTCACGCCCGTTGCGGCCCCGCCGAACCAGATCCCGCTGCTCGAGCCGGTCGACTATGCCCGTCGCCGTGGCGTTGCCGATGCTGATGCGGCGCGCAAGCTCGCCTATCGCGATTTCACCGTTCCGTTCAATCTCGCGCAACAATATGAGCTGCGGACTCGTAAGACTGTGAGTCTGCACAAGACGACGGGAGTGAAGGTCTACCGCGCGCATAACTCTGCGTAACGCCACCAGAATCCGCTCGGTGAGCCCTAACGCATTGGGATTAACCATGAAGAGTCCTTTGCGTAAAGATATTTTGTGTGCGAAACATTGTAGCGGACACACACTCCCACGTCAACTAAACAACAGGATTTCTAACCACCTCGATAGATGGATATCTTGTAACCCCAGGTGTATCAATAGGTTGGCTCTCGGCCAACTCCCCCATTCAGGCGTGCGGATGGCTGTCCCGGTAGACCTGTTTCAGCCGGTCGATGCTGACGTGGGTGTAGATCTGGGTGCTCGAGAGGCTTTCGTGCCCGAGGAGTTCCTGGACGACCCGGAGGTCGGCGCCCGCGTTGAGCATGTGCGTGGCGAACGTGTGGCGGAGCGTGTGCGGCGAGATTTCCCGCCGCCCAGGCAGGATTTGGCGGACATATTTCTCGACGATCCGCTGGACGCTCCGCGTCGTGAGCGGCCCGCCGCGGTGGTTGACGAACAGCCGGTCGTGCTGCGGCTCACCCAACTGTGGCCGCACCCGGAGGTAGTCGCGCAACGCCAGGACGGCGTATTGGCCGAGTTGGCCGAGCCGCTCTTTGCGGCGTTTGCCGAGCACGCGCATCAGGCCCGTGTCGAGGTCGAGACTCTCGATGTTAAGCGCGGCCAGTTCCGCGGCACGGATGCCGCTGCTGTACAGGACCTCCAGCAACGCCCTATCCCGGACGCCGAGCGGCTGGGACGTGTCCGGCGCCTCGACAAGCGCCGTGACTTCGGGGATTGTGAGCGCCTCGGGCAGGTTGCGGCCCAGTTTGGGCGACCGGACCGTCTGCGCCGGGTTGTCCTCGAGCAAGCCCGACCGGACGCAGAACTTGTACACGGCCCGGATCGACGCCAGCTTCCGCGCGGACGTACGCGCGCTGCCGCCGCGCGTCTGGACATGCGCCAGGTACCCCCGCACGTCATTCCGAACCGCACGGCCAAGCACGTCGAGCGACGCCGGCGGGTGCGGCTCCCCTTCATCCCGCTCGAACGCCGCGGGCCCGTGTGCGACGTAGTCGCAGAACTGGTCCAGGTCGGAAAGGTACGCACGCAACGTGTGCGGCGAATAACCTTTCTCGGCCTCGAGGTAGTCTACAAAAGGCTCCAATCCCGGGCGCATGATCGAGATTATAGCAGCCTCGAACGAAGTCCGAAATTGTCAGTCAAAAAGTCCGCCGTTATAGCTGCTAACTTAACCGTAGGCCAGAGTCCTATAAGAGGTTTCCGGTTTTCTGGCAGGGGTGGTGTCAGAAAAACTTTTTATCTCGCGCTCGTTCAACCACTTACGTTTCTCGAACCATGCCAAAATGGCAAAAAGAGAGCACCAAATGCACATATGAAATAGAGGGAGTTGATCAAGGATCAATTAAGAATTAAGAATTAAGAATGGTGCGAGGATGACGGACAAAGGGTAGGGGACGAAGGATGAATGGATTGCGGATTGCAGATTGCGGATTGGGGATTGCAGATTTTTTGAAGCAGAAGGGGCAGAAGAGCAGGCTGGAGGAAAGGATGAAGGAT
>DATKVG010000103.1:0-86380 GCA_035530195.1 Bathyarchaeia archaeon
CTCTTTTTTGAACTGGCCCACCATGCGTTCGACCACCTCGCGCTCGGACGGCTTTTTGTCGAAGTAATACGTGTTTGGAAGGAGGAACCCTTCGATGGAGGATGCTTCGATCCCGATTCGCGCCAGGAGTTGCGGGTCGGATGCGGTTTTTATGAACTCCTGCGGGTTGTCGAACAATTGGGCGGCCTGCGCGATGGTGAGGCCTTCGGGCACAGTCACCTTGAGCTCGTCGGGCATCTCGAGCGGGTCGAAAACGTTTGGCGCGCCTTTCTGGAGCATTTCGAGCAGTTCGAGCGCCGACAGCCCTTTGGGTAGCGTGTACCGGCCATGCTTGATCGATTGAGGCGTTTTATCGAGACGTAACGCCAGCCGGAACAGTAGTTTATGTTCGATAAGACCGTTTTGCGCAAGGATTTGGCCGACCTCGCGGCCCGTTGCGCCTTCGGGGACGGTAACGCGGATATTCTCGCCCGCAACGCCCGGCTGTATCACGTGCTGGTACGCCAGCAGGCCGAAAAAGCCCGCGGCCACCACGCCCAGCAGCAGCGCGACGACCGCGGCGCCGACCAGCCGGACCACGAGCCGTCGCAGGCGGCTGGGGCGGCGCGGCGCCTGGGGAGAATTATTCTGGGGCTCCTGGTTGTCCATTGCCAAAATGCCTTATGGCTGCGACCGTTTGAGGCGGTCGAGGTACGTTTGGAGGATGTGATGCGCGGCGATCTTGTCGATGACTTTTTTGCGGCCTTTGCGGCTGACGTTTGCGCCGATGAGCATGCGCTGGGCCTCGGCGGTCGAGAACCGCTCGTCCTGCGTGACGATCTCGACGTTGACGACCTCGCGCAACCGGTCGAGGAACTCGAGCACCTTTTCCGCCTGCGGGCCGGGCTTCCCTTCCTGGTTGAGGGGCAGCCCGGCGACAATCCGGACCGCTTCGACGGTGGCGACGAGATCTCGCACGGCATCGAGATCCTGTTCGATCGAGGCGCGCGTGATGACGGAGTGCGGGAGCGCCATGATGCCAAGGGGATCGCTGACAGCCACGCCAATGCGGACACTGCCTACGTCCAAACCTACGATACGACCCTGCATCGGGAAAACTCCGATTGCGGCATATAAACCTAAAAACGCGGGGTGAACGGCTATTTCAACAGCGCACCGACGATTTCGGCGGCGCGTTCGATGGCTTCGGGCAGTTTATCGGGCAGCTTGCCGCCGGCCTGTGCGAGGTCGGGCTTGCCGCCGCCGCTGCCGCCCACAATGGGCGCGAGGTTCTTGATGACGTCGCCGGCCCTGATGGCGCCGGTGAGGTCTTTGGTCACGCCTACACATAACAATACTTTGTCCTCGGCGCGACTTCCCAGCACCACGACGCCGGAACCCAGCTTATCGCGGAGCGAATCGATCATCATTCTGAGGCCGGCCGCGTCGAGCCCTTCGACTTCGGTGGCCAGGACTTTGACGCCGCGGACGTCACGTACTCGTGACGCGTAGTCGACGGCGGAACCCGTGGCCGCGGCTTGTTTCCACTTGTTGACCTCGCGTTGCAACGCCTTGTTTTCGTCCATCAGGGCCAAGACGCGGGCGTCGACCTCGTCGAGGCCAGCGTTGACGAGCCGGGCGATTCGCGCCAGTTGGCGGTCGCGGTTTTGGGTGAGTTCCACGCAGGGCTCGCCGCACACGGCTTCGATTCGGCGGACGCCCGCCGCCACCGACGATTCATACAGGATCTTGAAGCAGCCGATCACGCCCGTGCGCTTCACGTGGCAGCCGCCGCACAACTCCATGCTGATGTCGCCGACATGGATGACGCGGACGACGTCTTCGTACTTCTCGCCGAACAGGGCCATGGCGCCGGCCCTGCGCGCCTCGGCGATAGGCAGGTGCTTGATCTCGACCTCGATGTCGCGGCGGATGAACTCGTTTACAAGCCGTTCGATGTCCTGCAGGCGGTCGTAGTCGATGCCTTCGAAATGGGTGAAGTCGAACCGGAGCCGTTCCGGCGAAACCAGCGATCCGGCCTGGTGGACGTGGTCGCCGAGCGCGTGGCGCAACGCCGCCTGCAACAGGTGCGTGGCGGTATGGTGGTTCTCGGTGGCGTGCCGGTTGTCGGCATCGATGGCGGCCATGACGGTATCGCCGACGCTGAGCGTACCGCGCGTGACGCTGACGGTGTGCAACGTCATTTTCTTGAAGGGCGTCTTGGCGCCGGAAACGTGGGCACTGGCTTCGGCCGTCTCGAACGTGCCGGTATCGCCGGCCTGGCCGCCGGATTCGGCATAGAACGGCGTCCGATCCAGGATGACCTCGCCCTCCTCGTTCTCATCGAGCCGCTGGACGGGCTGGCCGCCCCTGATGATGGCCTTGATGACGGCGCCGCACTCGGTCAGCTCGTAGCCGAGAAACTGGGTCTCGCCGACCTCGTTGGCAACGATGCGGTAGGACGGCGGGAGCGATTCTTCGCCGCTGCCGGCCCAGGCGCTCCTGGCCTGGTCGCGCTGTTTGGCCATTGCGGCGTTGAACCCTTCGCGGTCGATGGTAAACCCTCGATCTTCGGCGATGTCCGTGGCGAGGTCGAGCGGGAAACCGAACGTGTCGTGCATGCGGAACAATTCGGCGCCGGGCACGACGGTATCGCCGGCCTTTTTCATGCGGCCGAAGATTTCCTCGAGCAGGTCCATCCCGCGGGCCAGCGTGCTTGCGAACCGTTCTTCTTCCGTGAGAATAACCTTTTCGATCTGAACGCGCTTCTCGATCAACTCCGGGTAGTGATGGCCCATCTGCTGGCCGACCGTTTTGGTGATTTCAAACAGGAACGGTTCTTTGAGCCCGATTTCGCGCCCGAACCGGGCCGCCCGTCGCAGGAGCCTGCGCTCGACGTACCCGCGCCCCTCGTTGGAGGGGAGGATGCCGTCGGCGATCATGAAGGCGAGGGCGCGGGCGTGGTCGGCGATGACGCGGAACGGCACGGGGTGGTCCGTGTATTTGGTCTTGGTGAGGGCCTGGGTGGCTTCGATGATGGAGAAGAGGCCGTCGGTATCGAACACGGTGGGTTTGTTCTGCATCATGGCGGCGAGGCGTTCGAGCCCCATGCCGGTATCGATGCCCCTGTTTTTCAGCGGCGGAAGCGACCCATCGATTTGCTCGTCGTACTGCGGGAAAACCAGATTCCAGTACTCCATAAAGCGTTCACAGTGCTCGCAGCCGGGCGCGCAGTCCGGCCGCCCGCAGCCCAGATGCTCGCCGCGGTCGATGTGAAGCTCCGAGCACGGGCCGCACGCGCCGGTATCGCCCGCCGGGCCCCAGAAGTTGTCTTTCGCCCCCAACCGCACGATCTTGTGCGGGGGCATGCCGATCTCTTTTTCCCAAATGTCGGAGGCGTCATCGTCTTCGGTGAAGACGGACACCCAGATCTTATCGCCGTCGATTTTGAGGACCTGCGTTGAGTACTCCCAAGCCCACGCTATCGCTTCCCTCTTGAAATAATCGCCGAAAGAAAAGTTCCCCAGCATCTCAAAAAAGGTCAGGTGGCACGAGGTCTTGCCGACTTCGTCGAGGTCGTTGGCTTTGCCGCCGGCGCGGAGGCACTTTTGCGAGGTGGCTGCACGCCGGTACGGCACCGGCACTTCGCCCGTGTAGAACGGCTTGAACTGCACCATTCCGGCGCTCGTAAACAGCAGCGTCGGGTCGTTGCCGGGCACCAGCGTATCGCTGCGCTCGATAACGTGGCCGCGCTGCCGGAAAAACTCCAGGAAACTTGCACGAATCTCGTCGCTTTTCACCGTATTGTCTCCGCGTAAGGCAAACTACTGTTGAAAATGTACCAAAAACAGCGGTTAGGATGCCACTTGGGTGATCCGACACTCGGGTGATGCGGCAGGAACTGCAAGTTGGCTTGTCGCGTGTGCTAGAATGAATTGCTTAAGATTTGGTTGTTGTTTTCGGGCCGACTTTAGATGAACATAATTATAGCAGGCGGCGGGCGGGTTGGTTACCACCTTGCGCACCTTCTGGCGGTTGAACATCATAACATCACCGTTATCGAGAAAGATCCGGATCGGTTGGAGCTTATCGATCAGGCCATCGACGCAAGCACCATCAACGGCAACGCCATCTCGGTTATCCTGCTCAAAGAAGCTGGTGCGGAAAGCGCCGACCTTTTTATTTCGGTCACCGGCCAGGACGAGGTCAACCTGCTTACGGCGGCTGCCGCCAAAGGGTTGGGCGCCAAGCAGGTCGTAGCTCGTGTCGACCAGCAGGTCTATATCGAGTCCAGCATCCTCTACGAAGCCATACTCGGCATCGACTACGTGCTGAGCCCGGAAGCACTTACTGCGCTCGACATCGCCAAATACATCGAGACCTCCGGGATCGCCGCCTTGCAGGATTTCGGCCGCGGCAGGGTCCAGATGCGGCAGGTCCGTGTCACGAAGTCGCCGACGGTCGGCGGCAAGACCCTCAAAGACGTGTGCCCGCCCGGATCGGGCGTACTGCTGGGCGTGGTGAGCCGCAACGAGGACATTATCATCCCCCACGGCGACTCGACCGTGGAGCCCGGAGACATGGTAACGCTCGTTGGCCGCACCGAGGTGCTCGACGAGATGCAAAAACAGTTTCAGGACAAGGAGTCCCGTATCCAGCGTGTTTTCATCATGGGCGGCGGCAGCATGGGCTTCCTGCTCGCGCGCGCCCTCGATCAACGCCGCAGGACTATTAAGATCTTCGAGCGCAACCCGGCCCGCTGCCAGGAACTTGCCAATGCGTTCGATCGGGTCGAAATTATTTGCGCCGATGGAAGTTCGCGCGACGTCCTCGAGCGCGAACTGGCCGGCGAAGCCGACGTGTTCGTGGCCGTAACCGACGACGATGAACGCAACATCATAGCCAGCGTGCTGGCCCGCGAAGTGGGGGGCGAACGCACCATCTGCGTGGTGCACCAGCCTGACTTTGCCTCGCTCGTGCCCAAGCTGGGCATCGACCATGCCGTTACACCGCGCGCCTGCCTGGCCAACCGGATCCTCCGGATGGTTCATTCCGGCGCCGTCACCTCATTGGCCGTGCTCGAAGAGGGCAAAGTCGAAGTCGTCGAGTTTTCCGCCAAAGAAAAGTCACCCGTACTAAACCGCCCGCTCAAAGACCTGCGTAACCGATTTCCAAAAAACGCGCTCGTGGCCGTTATCCTCCACGGCGACCAGGTCATCGTTCCCAGCGGCGCAGATGTCATACAGGCCGGCGACTCGGTGGTCATGATTGTCGACAGCGAATCGCTTGAATCGGTACAAAGACTGTTTCCCCAATGAATTACCGCCTGCTCGCACGCTATCTCGGGCTGTTCTCGATAGCGTTAGGCCTTCTTATGCTGCCGTCGGCGGCTTGGGCGGTGTATTTTCGTGAATGGCATTCGCTGCGGGCGCTTATTTCCGCCAGCGCGGTTTCGGCCCTTTTCGGCGGGCTGCTGGCGTTGGTCGGAGGCCGGCCAAGGCGCAGCATCGGCCAGCAGGACGCGCTCGGGTTGGTGGGACTGAGCTGGCTGTTGCTGGTGGGACTCGGCGCCCTGCCATACCTTTTCGACGGCATCTTCGGCCCCATCGACGCCTACTTCGAAAGCATGTCGGGGTTCACCACAACCGGCTCGACGGTTCTAACTAATATCGAGGCCGCGCCAAGGAGCATCCTTTTCTGGCGTTCCTTTACCCACTGGCTGGGCGGCATGGGGGTGGTTGTGCTGTTTATTGCGGTGCTTCCTTTCATCGGTGCGGGCGGAAAGATGCTGTTCCGCCATGAATCGCCCGGCCCCGATCCCCACGGTCTGCGCCCGCGTATCAAGGACACGGCCTCGATCTTATGGAAAATCTACCTCGGCTTTACGGTGGCGGAAACCAGCGCGCTGATGTTGGCCGGCTTGAGTTTTTTCGACGCGCTGACACAGACTTTCGCGACCCTCGCCACGGGTGGCTTTTCGACGCGGCAGGCGAGCATCGCCGGGTTCGACAGTCTGGCGGTGGAAATCATCATCATGGTTTTCATGACCGCGGCAGGCTTGAACTTTACCCTGTATTTCGCGCTGATCCGCAAGCGTTGGAGCGCCTTCCTGAAGGATACGGAGTGGCGCGTTTACCTTTTCATCCTGGCGGCGGCCATCATCGCTGTTACGGTCAACCTGCACCGTCCCCACGGCGCCACCCATGTTGTGAGTTATCCAGGAATAGGAAGCGCGTTGCGCCATGCGTCGTTTCAGGTCATCTCCATTATGACCACCACCGGGTTCATCACCACGGACTTCGACCTCTGGCCGGATTTCTCGCGTCTGTTGCTAGTTTTGCTGATGTTCGTAGGGGCCTGCGCCGGATCTACCGGGGGCGGCATCAAAGTTGTGCGCATCGTTGTTCTGCTGAAAATGGCTTACTTGCGCCTCGAATCCACGTTCCGCCCCAAGAATGTCCGCGTAGTCCGGGTGGCGGGCGTGGTTGTCGAAGAAGGCCTGCAGCGGACTATCTACGCCTTTTTCGTGCTTTACATCGCCGTGTTTGTTTGTGCGACGCTTTTTATTGCCTACCTGGGCCTTTCCTTCGAGACGGCCGTTTCCTCCGTCGCCGCAACGTTGAACAACATCGGGCCGGGTCTCGAAGTGGTAGGGGCGGTGCGGGATTATAACGCGGTGCCTCCCGTGGGAAAGCTTGTCCTGTCGTTGTGCATGGTGCTGGGCCGGCTCGAACTGTTCAGCATTCTCGTCCTCTTCATCCCCAGTTTTTGGCGCCGGGCCTGATCCAGACGCCGGCGCCGCGGGCGCCACGGCGTTATCATGGCGTAATCAAGACAGGCGGGAGGATTCGCTCAATGGGCCGCATTTTGTTCGCAGCAATCTTGGGCATGTTTTGCATCGCCGCCGCAGCGGGCGCGCAGGACGCCGCTCCTGACTCCAATTCTGCAGATATGGTGAAGAACCGCTTCTTCCGCCTGTCGGACGAGGCGTTCGCACGGCGCCAGACAGCACGCGACGCGCTCGCAACGCCCGAAGAAATCGCCGCATACCAGGCGGAGATGCGACAGTTCTTCACGGATCAGCTCGGCGGCTTTTGGGAAAAGGGCCCGCTGAACGCGCAGGTTGTCGGCACGGGCGAACGCGACGGGTTCCGCTATGAGAAAGTCATTTATGAGAGCATGCCCGGTCTGCTAATCACGGGCATCGTGTTTCTGCCGCTCGAGGCGGGCCCGTACCCGGGGGTGATCGTGCCGTGTGGACATGATGACGGGGGCAAGGTGTGCGAAGCGTACCAGCGGCTTTGCATCCTGCTGGCCAGGAACGGGATTGCGGCGCTGATCTACGACCCGATCGGCCAGGGGGAGCGCGTTCAGGTTTTTGGCGAGGACGGCAAACCGAAGTACAGTTGCACGATCGAGCACACGGTGGTCGGGGCGGCCGCGATACCGCTGGGGTGGAGCACGGCGAAGTTTCGGGTGTGGGACGGGATGCGCAGCATCGACTATTTGGCGAGCCGGCCGGATATCCACCCCGAGCGGATCGGGTGCACCGGCAACAGCGGCGGCGGCACGCTCACCAGCTACATCATGGCGCTCGACCCGCGCGTAAAATGCGCCGCGCCCAGTTGCTACATCACCAGCCAGCAGCTTTTCTTCCGCAAAGACGGGCCGCAGGACGCCGAGCAGAATATCCACGGCCAGATCGCGCGGGGTATGGAGCATGCGGACTACGTGATGATGCGGGCGCCGCGGCCAACGCTGATCTGCTCCGCCACACGGGATTTTTTCAACATCGAGGGGACGTGGGACAGTTTCCGCGACGCCAAACGCCTCTACACCAAGCTGGGGTTTCCCGAGCGCGTGAGCCTGGTCGAGGCGGACGAGGAGCACGGGTTCACGGCGCCGTTGCGGCAGGGTGCGGCGCGGTGGATGCGCCGGTGGTTGCTGGAAAAGGACGACGCGGCGGTCGAACAGGACGCGACCGTACTGACGATCGAGGAGGCGCGGTGTACGCCGGACGGGCAGGTGACCAGGATGCCCGGCGCGCGCACGGTCTTCGACGTGATGGCCGAGGAAGAGTCGCGGTTGGCGACCGGACGCGCGGAATGGCTGAAGTCGACGCCGCGTGAACAGGTGCTGGCGAAGATACGCGAACTGACCGGCATCCGGCTGCTGGCCGATTTGCCGGAGCCGGGCGTGGAAACGGGGCCGGTCGAGGAACGGGACGGGTACCGGGTGGAAAACCTGGTGTTCAGCCCTGAGGAGGGAATCCAGCTGCGGGCGAGATATTACGTTCCAGCGAATCCAACAGGCGGGGCCGAGCTTCACGTGTCTCCGGAAGCGGTTGGGGAACCCTCACAGGAGGTGGTTGCTCTGGTCGCTAATGGAACGGCGGTTTTGGCGCTGGAAGTGCGCGGGACAGGTCAGACGGCACCCAAGACGCGGCTCGAGAGTTTCGACAAGGTTTTTGGCGGGGGGTGGCGGGACTTTTTCACGGCTTACATGCTCGACAAGACCTACCTTGGCATGCAGGCCGAAGATATGATCGCATGCGGCCGGTGGCTGGCGGGCAAGATGGGCGGGAAAGTCATGTTACGCGTGGGCGGAAACGGGTTGCAGCCAGCGGGGCTGCATGCGGCGGCGCTGGCGCGGGAAGTGTTCGAGACGTGCGAGCTTGAGCAGCCTCCGGTAAGCTGGGCGGAGACGGTTCGGGATCCGGAGCGGCCCGGCGCGTTAATCAACACGGTTCACGGCACCCTGCGGTATTACGACATCCCCGATCTTGAGAGGCTGTGACTAGATCGGGCCTTGGCCGTTCACAATGGGCGGCTTTAATTTTCCCGGCGTTTGTGCTATACAAGTTCGTAGTTATCCTGTTCTACATAAAGGCTGAATGGCGGGGGGATGTGGCGTATGTTGAGCCGGCTCATGACGCGGAAAGAGCAACTGGTGCTGCTTTTGTTTGCCGGGGCGATACTAGTTGGCGCGGTCGCGCTGTGGTACAGCCGGTCGGGTGCCGACGAAGCTACCTTGGCGGTTGCCGCGGCGATTCCTCAGCCCGCAGCCGCGGCCATGCCGGCGGCCGCCCCGGCTGCGTCTCCGGCGCCCGAGCCGCTTCCCATCGCGCCGCCGCCGCAGCCGCCGCTACAGCGGGCGCTGCAACCGGAGTTGCCGCGGGCGCCGGAAATGGTCGGTGTGAGCGCGGCGGGCGAGGTGGCGCGGCCCGATGTCTATATGCTGCCCGAGGGGGCGCGTGTGCGCGACCTACTGGAGAAAGCCGGTGGTGCGACAGAGCGGGCCGACCTTTCGGACATCAACCTCGCCGCCAGACTTATAGACGGGTCGACGCTCACGATTCCGGCGCGGCGCCAGCCGGGAAAGAGGACGCTGCCGGCTTTTTACGTGAACCCGCCGCATTACACGATTTCGGGCTGGCAACCGGCGCCGCAGGAGGCCCCGGCTGAGACGCCGCCTCTTGCAGGTTCGCAAGTGCCGGCGGCCGGGGCGCCCGGCGCGCAGGGAAAAGGGGCCCTGCTGGACCTGAACAGCGCCAGCCAGGATGAGTTGGAAACCCTGCCGGGGATCGGCCCCAAACTGGCGGCGGAGATCATTGCGTACCGGTCATGGGCCCCGTTTGCGTCCGTAGACGATCTGACCAACGTCAGCGGGATCGGGCCAAAGAAGTTGGAAGGCGTGCGGAATCTGGTCACGGTGCGGTAATCTACGCGGGAATTCGATCAGGCGCATACGAGTGTTTCCCTCCGCAAAGGTGTTTTTCGATGAAGGCCCGTAGAACGCTTCACATAGCGGCATCTCTGATCCCGGTCGTGGTTGTCGTCGCCGTTGCGGTGGCGGTGCACTATGCGTTAAAAGAATTCCGGTATTCGGACCTGCAATCGGCGATACGCGCTATTCCGCGACAAGCCATTCTCGAGTCGGTGCTTTTAACGGCGTTCGGCTATTTTCTCATGACGTGCTATGACACGCTGGCCTTCCGATACGTGCGCAAAGACCTGCCCTATTCGAAGATCGCGTTTACCTCTTTTATTGGCTACACCCTCAGCAACAACATTGGCTATTCGTTCCTCAGCGGGGGCTCGATCCGTTACCGGTTCTATTCGGGGTGGGGCCTGACGCCGGCGGAGATCTTTGGCGTCATCACGTTCTGCACGGTTACCGGGTGGCTGGGTTTCATGACGCTGGCCGGCTCGAGTTCGCTGCTGGAACCCACGGTGGTGCTCGAGGCGGCATCCCTGCCGCCCGCGGTGGCCCATGTCGCGGGTATTCTACTGATCCTGTTTCCCATTATTTACCTTGGCGCAGCGATTCTCGGGCGCGAGACGGTGTCGGTGGGGAAGTGGTCGATCCGGCTGCCGAACCGTAGGCTGGCGGTGACCCAATGGGGTTTGGGGGTGGTGGATTTTTCCGTGGCATGCGCGGCGTTGTACGTGCTGTTGCCGGCGCATGCGGGTCTTTCCTTTGCGGGTTTTCTGGGGCTGTTCATGATTTCGCTGGTGGCCGGAATAGCCAGCCAGATGCCCGGCGGGCTTGGCGTTTTTGAAGGGGCGATGACGCTGCTGCTGGCGTCGAGGATCCCGCCGGCGCAGGCGTTGAGCGCGCTGGTGGTATTTCGCCTCATCTATTATGTTTTCCCATTGTGCGCGGGGCTGGCCGTACTTACCGCCTATGAAATCCGGCGGCGGCGCCGTTACGTCAGCCGGCTGTACAGCTTTGCGGACCTTCATCTCTACCCGCTGGTTCCGCACCTGTTTGTGGTGTCGGTTTTTGTTTGCGGCATTATCCTGTTGGTTTCAGGCGCCACGCCTGCCACGGAAGGCCGGATGAGATTCCTGCGCGATTTCCTGCCGCTTCCGGTGATTGAGATGTCGCATTTCCTGGCCAGCATGGCGGGGCTGGGAATGCTCTTGCTGGCCCAGGCGCTGCAGCACCGGGTGAAGGCCGCTTATTGGCTCACCTGCGGATTGCTCGGCGCGGGAGTTGTCTTTTCCCTGTTGAAAGGATTCGATTACGAGGAGGCGATCATTCTTTTGCTGATGCTGGTGGCGCTGATTCCCAGCCACAGACATTTCCGGCGCAAGGCGCGCCTGTTCTCGCAGGTGACGGACCCGCGATGGCTGGCGGCGGTGGCCGCGGCAACGGCGGGCTCGATTTGGCTGGGCATCTTTGTTCACCGCCACGTGGAATATACGGGTGACGTGTGGTGGCGGTTCAGTTTCAACGCCGACGCCCCCAGGTTTCTGCGGGCCAGTGTAGGGCTCGTCATAGGGATGGTGGCCCTGGTGGCGGCCCGGCTGTTGCGGTCTACCCCCATCAAACCCGCGCCGCCTACCGCCGAAGACAGGGAGGCGGTGCGCGAACTCGTGAAGCAGGCGCAAAACGTGCAGGCCAACCTCGCCCTGCTTCCCGACAAGAATTATCTGTTCAATGACAACAAGACCGGGTTCATCATGTACGGCATGCATGATCGGGCGTGGGTTTCGATGGGGGATCCGGTGGCCCCTGACGCGGAAAAAGCGGACTTGGTGTGGCGGTTTCGCGAGGCGTGCGACGCAAGCGGGGCCTGGCCTGTGTTTTATGAGGTAAGACCGGCATTCTTGCCGCTGTACATTGACGCGGGCCTCATGCTGTACAAGCTGGGCGAGGAAGCCCGGGTCCCGCTCGAATCGTTCTCGCTGGAGGGGAGCAGCCATAAGAGCGATAGGAACCTTCTCCACAAGCTCGGTCGGGAGGCGTATGAGTTCACGGTTCTTAGCCCGGACGAGGTGGCGCCCCTGCTTCCGGAGTTGTGCGAAATTTCCGATCAATGGCTGGCGCAGAAGAACGTGCGGGAAAAAGGGTTCAGTCTTGGCCGGTTTGACCCGCAGTACCTGTTGAATTTTCCTCACGCGATTGTCAGGAAAGAGGCAAAAGTGATCGCTTTCGCCAACCTCTGGCAGGGCGGCGGACGCGACGAGGTCTCGCCCGACCTGATGCGTTATCTGCCGGGCGGGCATGGGGGTGTGATCGATTTCCTGTTCTTGAATATAATGCTTTGGGCGAAACAAGAGGGGTACCAGTGGTTCAACCTCGGCATGGCTCCGCTGGCGGGGCTTGAGCATCATGCGGGTGCCGCGCTGTGGAACCGGCTGGGTGTGTTGATGTACCGGCATGGCGAGATGTTTTACAACTTCCAGGGCCTGCGGAAGTTCAAGGAGAAATTCGACCCGGTGTGGGAGCCGCGCTACCTGGCCAGCCCCAGACTCGTGCTGCTTCCTACGGTGTTGGTCGACACGGCCGCCCTCATCAGCGGGGGGATCGCCGGAATCGTATCCAAATAACGAGGAGCATTGTCATGAAGCTTCAATTTCCCGAGCCGTACGCTCACAAGCATCCGCCGGTCAGAAACGTGAACGACCTCCTCCAGGAGCATCTGACGCCCGGCCAGCGCGCCAGCGACCAAATCGCCCGGATAGTCGGATCCTGGACCTTTATCATCACCCAATCGATTTTGCTGGTTTTCTGGGTAGCGCTGAACGTGATGGCCTGGATCAGCCATTGGGACCCATACCCGTTCATTCTGCTGAACCTGTTCTTGTCGCTCCAGGCGGCTTATACGGCGCCCATCATCATGATGAGCCAAAACCGTCTCGCCGCCCGCGATCGGCTCGAAGCCCATGAAGACTACCACACAAACCTCAAGGCCGAAGAAGAAATCCGGGCGATTATGAATCATCTCGCCGCCCAGGACACCGCGCTTACCACTATTCATGACATCCTCGTTGGCCTGCAGGAGAAACCCGCCGCTTAAGCCTAAATTCGGCATTTAGGTTAAGCCTGCCCCAGGCGCCGTTCGGCCTGTGCGATTTCGATGAGGGCGGCCCGGTCGAGGATTCGGATCTGGCGTGGGTCGGGCATGTCGATGAGGCCTTCTTTGGTCATCCGTGCGAGGATCCGCGAGAGTGTTTCGGGGATCGTGCCAAGCATGCTGGCGAGTTGGGCCTTGGGCAGCTCGAGGACGAGTGTGTCGCTTCCTTCCTGGCGTGTGCTGAGGTAAAGGAGGTGCGCCGCGAGCCGGGCGGGAACTTCACGCAACGAGAGGTCTTCGATCAGCGAGGCAAACCGGCGCAACTTGAACGACAACTCCGCCAGCATGCCCAACGCGAGGTCCGGCTCGCTGCGAATCAGGCTGATAAACCTGTTGCGCGGGAAAAAGAGCGTGTAGGCGGGTTCGAGCGGTTCGGCGTACGCGGGGAAGTCTTTGCCGGCGAACACGACCGCCTCGCCGAACACATCGCCCGGGCCGAACACGTGCAGGATCTGCTCTTTTCCCTCCGGCGAGAGCTTGTACACCTTGACGCGGCCGGAAACGATGGCATGGAAGCCGGTCGCGCGCTCACCGTCGGCGAAGATGACCTGGCCTTTGTCGTAATTGCGCGTAACCGCAATCTCGGCAAGCTTTTGCCGCAGGTTTTCGGGCAGCCCGCCGAATAGGGGGATTGCGCCGATTGTTCTGGAGATGGCCATGGTTTTCCTCTTTTTACAGAAATTACCGTTCGGCTTGACCTAAGTCAAGGCAACTAGGCGGTGCGGGTGGTAAATTGCCTGCATGAGATTTGAGTGGCTCGAGCCGGAGCGGCGGGGCGAAACCCTGCCGAAACGGCAGGGACCGAACCCAACCGACAAGGAGACGCGACAATGTTCTGTTACCAGTGCGAGCAAACGGCAAAAGGCACAGGATGCACCAGTGTGGGCGTATGTGGCAAAAAATCGGACGTGGCGGCCCTCCAGGATTTGCTCACCTACGTCCTGAAAGGATTCGGCGCCGTGGCCGTGGCCGCCCGAAAGGCCGGGATCGTGGACCGGGATGCGGAGCGCCAGATGTGCGATGGCTTGTTTGCCACGCTGACAAACGTCAACTTCGACCCGGACCGGTTCGCCGAATACGTCCGCGACGCGGCTCGCATTCGCGACGGGCTGAAAGCCCGTCTGGCCGCAGCGGGCGTTGCTGTTGAGTTTCCGGCGGGCCCGGCGGACCTGGTGCCGGCGTCGGGCGTGACGGAGATGGTGGCTCAAGGGGAGCGGCACGGCATGCTGGAAGACGGAAGCCCGAACGAAGACATCCGCTCGTTGCAGCACATCCTGCTTTACGGCGTGCGGGGCGTGGCGGCGTACGCGCACCATGCGTATGTCCTTGGCCAGGAAGACGTTGCGGTGTACGAGTTTGTGGAAGAGGCGCTCGATGCGTCGCACCGGCCGGACATCTCGCTGGATGAGGCGCTCGGGCTGGTGTTGAAGTGCGGCGAGATCAACCTGCGGGTGATGGAGTTGCTCGACGCGGGGCATACGGGCACGTACGGCCACCCCGTCCCGACCTCGGTGCCGCTGGGCGCCAAAGCCGGCAAGGCCATCCTGGTTTCCGGCCACGACCTGATGGATTTGGCGGCCCTGCTGAAACAAACTGAAGGCACCGGCATCAACGTGTACACCCACGGCGAAATGCTGCCGGCGCACGGTTACCCGGGCCTGAAAAAGCACGCGCACCTGTATGGCCACTACGGGACGGCGTGGCAAAACCAGGTTTCCGAGTTTCAAAAGTTCCCCGGCGCCATCGTCATGACGACCAACTGCATCCAGGCCCCGCGGCCCGCGTACATGGACCGGATCTACACGACGGGCACCGTGGGCTGGCCGGGAGTCCAGCATGTCGTGAACAGGGATTTCTCGAAGGTGATTCAAAAGGCGTTGGCAATACCGGGATTTGTAGAGGATACCGACGCAGGTTCGGTGATGGTAGGTTTTGCGCGGAACGCCGTACTGGGCGTGGCCGACAAGGTCATCGCGGCGGTCAAATCCGGCGCGATCCGGCACTTCTTCCTGGTGGGAGGGTGCGACGGGGCCAAGCCCGGCAGAGACTATTACACCGAGTTCGTCGAGAAGGTCCCGCAGGATTGCGTGGTGCTGACGCTGGCGTGCGGCAAGTTCCGGTTTTTCGACAAGCAGCTTGGCGACATTGGCGGGATCCCGCGGTTGCTCGACGTCGGCCAGTGCAACGATGCGTATTCGGCAATCCAGATTGCGGCGGCGCTGGCCGGGGCGTTCAAGTGCGGCGTCAACGACCTGCCGCTGTCGATGGTGCTGTCGTGGTACGAGCAGAAGGCGGTGTCGATCCTGCTTTCGTTGCTTCACCTGGGCATCAAAGGCATCCGGCTCGGGCCGTCGCTGCCGGCATTCATCACGCCCAACGTGCTCGATGTGCTGGTTAAGAATTTCGATATCAAACCGATTTCGACACCGGACGCGGACTTGGCGGCCATATTGGGCTAGTCGCGGTTTCAGAGTGGGAGTAGCAGAAATGCGGGTGAAGCGAAAGATCATCGAGATTAACGAGGAGCTCTGCAACGGTTGCGGGCAGTGTGTTCGGGCTTGCGCTGAAGGGGCGATTCAGATGGTGGACGGCAAGGCGCGGCTGGTATCGGACGTATACTGCGACGGGTTGGGCGCGTGCATCGGCGACTGCCCGACGGGCGCGCTCGAGGTGGTCGAGCGCGAGGCGGAGAACTTTCACGAAGTGGCTGTCCACACCCACTTGCATCAGTTGGCTGAAAAAACCGGCGGTTGCCCATCGGCGCAGGCGATGACGTTTGCGCCGGCCGCCGCGGCCGATTTGGACGTTGCCGTTGAACCGGCGCTCGGCCACTGGCCTGTTCAGATCCGGCTGGTATCGGCGGCTGCGCCGTTTCTGGAGGACGCGGACATCACGGTGGCGGCGGATTGCGTACCGGTGGCGTATCCGGCGTTTCACCGTGATTTTGTGGCGGGCAAGGTGGTGCTGATCGGTTGCCCGAAGTTTGACGACCCGACGCCGTACGTGGGGCGTTTTGTGGAGATTTTCAGCCGCAACCGGGTTCGGCGGGTGACGGTGGTGGTGATGGAAGTGCCGTGCTGCCAGGGACTGCCGGTGCTGGTCGAGCAGGCGCGCAAGATGGCCGGGGCCGACGTGCCAATCGAAAAAGTGGTGGTCAGCCGCGACGGCAGAATCGTACATCGCCAGCTTTTGTCGAAAAACGCGAATAAAAGCGGCGCCTCGGTTGGTTAACCTCGAATTACACCGGGTAAAATCAGGTGAGAGGCAGTAAGAGCATTAGAGGTAACCTGTGATCAACCGAGAAGTTCAGTTTAAGGGCCTTCCGATCAGCGGCGGCATTGCCTTCGCCAAGATCTGCCTGTTTAACGAAAATCGCCATGACCGTGCGCCCGCCCACCAGGTCGAGGGGCCGGGGATCGAACGGGAAACGGCGCGGATCGAGCAGGCGGTGAAGGTGGCGTCGGAACGGACGCAGGCGCTTGTCGACCAAATCCAGGCCCGGCTGGGATCGGCGCAGGCGGGCATTTTCGTGGCGCAGAAAATGATGGTTGAAGACGCCGCGCTGTACGCGAAAATGCTGGCGCTGATTGAACACGAGGGGCTGAACGCGGAGGCCGCTGTCACCCGGGCACTGGACGAGTACGAGGCGGTCCTCAGCGCCATCGACAACCAGTACCTGCGGGAGCGGGCGTCGGATATCGGCGAGATTAAGCGGCGGCTGCTCGACGTGCTGGGCAACACGACCCCGTCGCTGCAATGCGACGGGTTTGCCCACTGCCAGCGTGGCAAGAACCGGGTGGTCGCGGCCGTCGAACTCACCCCCTCACTCACCACCGAACTCGACACCGACAATCTGCGCGGGTTTATCACCGAACACGGCGGCGCGGGTTCGCACGCGGCCATTCTGGCGCGCGCGTTGGGCATCCCGGCCGTCAGCGGCCTGGCGGGTAGCCACAGTACTGTCACCTGCGGAAACGACGTGATCGTGGACGGCGACCGGGGCCTGGTGATTCTGTGGCCGACCCGGGAAACGCTGGCCAGCTACAAGCTGGTCGAGGGGGCGGTGGTTAAGGCGGCTGTCGACATCGAGCCGGCGGTGCCCAGCTACCAGGTGATGGCCAACGCCAGCCGGTTCAAAGATATCGAGAAAGCACTGGCGGCCGGCGCAGAAGGCATCGGCCTGTACCGAACGGAGTTCGGGGTGTTCGTGCCCAACCGGATCCTGGATGAGCAGGAGCAGTACGACCAGTACGTCCGCATCCTGGAGATGATGGGGCCGCGGCCCGTCACAATCCGCCTGCTCGACCTCGGCGGCGACAAGGGCGGCGAGTGGCTCAACCTCCCGCCCGAGGAAAACCCGCAGTTGGGCCTGAGAGGCAGCCGGCTGTTGTTGGCGCGCCGCGACCTGTTCGACGCGCAGGCGCGGGCGCTCGCGCGCGCTTCCGTCCACGGGCCCGTCAACGTGATGTATCCGATGATCGTGGATGCGGCGCAGTTCTTGAAGATGCGCGAGGCGTTCGAGAACGCGGTGGAAGGCGTCGAGCGGGGCACGTTGCGGCACGGCGTGATGTTCGAGGTGCCCGCGGCATGCCTCCACGCGGGCCAGATCCTCGAGCACGCCGAGTTCGGCAGCATCGGCACCAACGACCTCACCCAGTATCTGTTTGCGGTGGACAGAAACAACGAGCTGGTCGCCGAATATTACAACCCGGATGCGCCGGCATTCTGGGCGCTGATCCGGATGACGGTCGACGCGGCGGCCCACCGGGGCCGGCCGCTGTCGGTTTGCGGGGAGATGGCGGGTGACGAGCAGTTTGTTGAGCGGTTCATCGAACTGGGGATCAAGTCGGTCAGTGTCAGCTCGCGGCTGATCGCCCGGACGCGGCGCACCGCTCGGAAAATCTTGGGCAGTCAAAACTAAGCCGCATTGGCTTAGATCCGGCCAAACGTGTTACGCTGGTGGCACTTATGGACTTTTTCTCTGCTTCCATGCTGTTGAAGCTCAAGGTGCTGTCGAAACCGGGCCTGGCGTTTGCGGGCCTGGCGATCGTGGCGCTGGTTCTCTTGCTGCAATTGCTCGGGGTGAAGTCGCGGAAAGTGCGCTGGGCGGTCACGGCGCTGCTGACGGTGGCGGGTGCGGTTGCGGTTGCGTCCTACCTCGAGTTCGGCCAGTTCCGTTACGACCGGTACATCAACCCGCACGACGTGTTCCACTACTACATGGGGTCGAAATACTCGCGCGAAATCGGCTACTCCCACCTTTACGCCAGCGCGCTGGTCGCCGACTCGCAAATGAACAGCGTCTACGACCGCAACCGGTCCATCAGAAGCCAGGAGGACTACGGTTACATCCCCGCAAGGATGGTGCTGAAAGACTCCGCGAAGTATGAGGGGTTATTCACGCCGCGACGTTGGGTTGAGTTCAAACGGGACATAGCGTTTTTTCAGTCGCGGATGCCCAAGGCGAAGTGGAACAACGTGCTGCGGGATAAGGGTTACAACGCCACGCCGGTGTGGAATATGGTTGCACGGGCGCTGGCGAACACGTTTGACACATCGAGCATAAACGCGCTGCTGTTTCTCGATCTGGCGATGCTGGCGGCGATGCTGGTGATGATCTGGGCGGCGTTCGGCTGGAACGTGGCGATGCTGGCAGCGGTTTTTTTTGCGTCGAACTTTTTCATGAGTTTTGTACACATCCGTGGTGCGTTTCTGCGGCTGGACTGGGTGGCGTTGCTGGTGATGTCCGTCTGCGCCCTGAAACTGGGCTGGTACAAGACGGCCGGCGGGATGATGGCGTACGCGGCGCTGGCGCGGGTGTTTCCCACAGTTTTCGTGTTTGGCATCGGGGCGTGTTTTGTGTGGGACGTGATCAAGAATCGGCGGTTAAGCCGCAGATACGTCGAGTTTTTTGCGGTGTTCGTGCTGACGGTGTCGGTGCTCGTTGGTTTGTCCATCTTTGACGACGGAAACCTCCATCTCTGGCGCGAATTCAGCGACAAAATCACCCTGCACAACAACGACTTGTCCACAACGCGTGTCGGGTTCAAGTACATCTTCCTCGATACACGGGCAGTTACAGGCTCGTGGCCGCAGTTTGTGGCGGCCAAACAGCACGAGTTCGCGGGCCGGCGCCTGCAATGGCTGGCAATCCAGGCGGCGGTCCTGGCGGCGTGTTTTCTGGCGTCGCGGAAACTGCGCGACCACGAGGCGCTGGCGCTGGGTTTTGTGCCGGCCTTTTTCCTGGTGGCGCCGACGTTTTACTACCACGTGATGCTGATCGTGCCGTTCATGTTTTTTGCCGCGCGGCCCGAATCGCTGTCTCGGCTTATTGGGGCGGCGGGCATGTTCGCGTTGAGCGCCGCCGCGTATCGTCTCAACCAGAAGCTCGGGTTTACCATCTTCCTCAGTTACGTCCTTTCGTGGATGCTGCTGGGGTTGGCAGCGTACCAGTTGGCGGCGGCGTTCTTGACTCGGCGCGACGAGGAAACCGCAGGCGAAGTAGTGGCAACGGCTAAACCCGCCATCACGCGGCCGCAGAAGGCCCTGCTATGTACGGTGCCGGTGTGCTGGCTGATCTTCGCGGGTGTTGGGCTGATGCGTGCGCATGCGGGCCCGGCCCCGGCGTCGTCAGCCCTTGCCGATCGGCTCAAATCGCAGCCGGGGATCGTGCAACTGGCGCTGACGGGCGACGTGATGATGGCGCGCGGCGTCAATCGCACGCTGGTGGCAAGCGGCCAGGATTTCGCGTCGCCGATGATGAACGTGGCGCGTTACCTGCGCAACGCCGATGCGGCCTTCTGCAACCTGGAGACGGCCGTGTCGACCCTGGGCCAACAGATCAAAAAGCGGTATACGTTCCGATCGTCGCCCCAGACGGTTGCGGCGTTGTCGACGGCGGGGTTTGACGTGGTCAGCCTGGCCAATAACCACGTGTTGGATTTTGGCACCGACGCGCTGGCCGATACGATGAAGCGGCTCGATGCCGCCGGCATAAAACAGGCCGGCGTTGCCGCCGACGGCGCAAGGCAGCAGCCGGTCGTTCTGACTGCCAAGGGCGTGAAAATCGGGTTCCTTGCCTATGTCGATCCCGAAAGCCGGTACGCGGACGCGCCCGAATATGACTCGATGACGGGCCTGAGGCCGGTCAAAGCCACGCGCGAGCAATGCGCGGCGGACATCTCCGCGCTGAAACGGGCGGCGGATATTGTGGTGGTATCGATGCACTGGGGGACGGAGTACATCGAGAAACCCGACCGTCGTCAGGTCGAGTTCGGGCGTTTCTTGATCGACGCGGGCGCCAATATCGTGGCAGGGCATCATCCGCACGTCCAGCAGGAGCCGGAGTGGTACCGGGGCGGCGTCATCATCCACAGCATGGGCAACTTTGTGTTCGACCAGTGGAGCCGGCCGCTCACGCGCGTCAGCCGGCTTTATCGCGTCTATTGCGACAAGACCGGCGTGAAAGGCCTCGAGTACCTGCCGCTGGACAAAGAGAAAGATACGTGGCTGCTGTTCGCCACGTCGCGGCGGTTTATTGAAGTGCCCGCCCAACCCGGCACGCGCCGCATGCCCGTCAAACAACCCCCGGCGCCGCCCGCACGTGCCAAGTCTGGAGGAAGCAGATGACCGGTTCGACGCGGAAGTTGGCGGCGGTGTTGGCGACACTTTTGGCGATGGTCATGGTCCCGGGAACATGGGCTCAGGTTTCGGGCGCTGGTTCCGCGGGGCCTTCTGTTTTGATGGAGGGTGTGTGGGAGTCGAGCGGTGCGAGGCCGGGCGAGACGGTGCGGCTTGCGGCGGCGGTAACAGTCGAAGAGGGCTGGCACGTCAACGCCCACAAACCCAGCGACCCGTACATCATCCCGACGACGCTCGATCTGTCGCTGCCCGAGGGCGTTACGGCGGGGCGGACGGCCTATCCCGAGCCGACATTGTTCGAGGTGCAGGGGTTCCCGGAAAAGCTGGCGGTATACGGCGGGAAGTTTGTGATTGGGGTTGAAGTTCACGTGGGTGCGGAGGTCAAGCCGGGCACGTTTAACGTGCCGATGACGCTCCACTACCAGGCGTGCAACGACCGGCAGTGCATGATGCCGACGCAAACACCGGCGTTGGCGGAGTTGGCGGTGGTGGAACCGGGGGCTGCGGTAACGCCGCAACGGCTTGACTTGTTCGAGGGGCTGGTTTTCTCCGAAGAGGCGGGGGCCCAGACGCCTCCAGAGACGCCCGCAACCGAAGCGCCGGCCGATACCGGCGACTGGCGGGCGTTGATAGGCGGGTTTGAAGTTGCGGGGACGGCGGGCGGGTATCTGTCGGCATCGGAGTTCCTGGCGTTTCTCGATAGAGTGGAAAAGGGCGAGGCGGAAGCAGGCCTGTTTGAGAACAAATCGGTGTGGCTTGTGGTGGTGCTGGTCATTGTCGGCGGCATACTGCTGAACCTGACGCCGTGCGTGTTGCCGCTGATCCCGATTAATCTGGCCATTATCGGCGCGGGCGCGAAAGCCGGCTCAAGACGGCGCGGATTCCTGCTTGGGGGGACGTATGGGCTGGGGATGGCGGCGACGTACGGGCTGCTGGGGCTGGTCGTGGTGCTAGGCCTTTCGAGCACGTTTGGCGCGTTGAATTCGACGATCTGGTTCAACGCCGTAATCGCGGCGGTGTTTGTGGCGCTGGCGCTGGCAATGTTTGACGTGTTCATCCTGGACTTCAGCCGGCTACAGGGCCGGCTTGGTGTGGCGCGGTTGCAGGGTGGGACGTTCGTGGCGGCGGGCGTGATGGGTGCGGTGGCGGCACTGCTGGCGGGTGCGTGTGTGGCGCCGGTGATCATTTCGACGATCGTCTACGCGCAGGATCAGTATGCGCGCGGCAACCGCGTGGCGTTGTTGTTGCCGTTCCTGATCGGGCTCGGGATGGGGCTTCCGTGGCCGTTTGCGGGGGCGGGCCTGTCGTTCCTGCCCAAGCCGGGGAAATGGATGGAGCGGGTGAAGTATGTTTTTGGCGCGGTTATCCTGGTGGCCGCCGGGTATTTCGCTTATCAGACGTGGCTGTTGTTCAGCAACAAATACCTGGTGGATCGACAGGCGGTTCAGGCGAGCGCCGCGGCGTTGGACAAAGAAGGCTGGCATTCGGATCTGGCGACGGCACTCGACGAGGCCAGGCGCGACGGGAAACCCGTCTTGATCGACTTCTGGGCGACGTGGTGCAAGAACTGCCTGTGGATGAATGAGACGACGTTCAGGGACCCCGCGGTTAAGGCGCGCCTCGAGAAGTACGTGAAGGTGAAGTACCAGGCGGAACGGCTCAGCGAGCCGGCCACACGCGCCGTGATGGAACGGTTCGACGTGATCGGCCTGCCGACGTACGTGGTGCTGAAACCGCGTCCTGGCTGAGACGGCTGGGACGTCCGCACCGCAATAGCGGTCGCGCAGGAGCGCGACCCCACCGCATGCAGCCTGAGCCGGCGGCTTCCATCAAAAGCGCAGGATATTTTGTGCGGCAGCTTGCTGCCGCAATCCAAACAGGCTTCCCCTACAAAAGAGCGTCGTCGGCCAGTTTCTTTTCGGTTTCTTCGTCGATCCGCTGGTCCATTTCGAGGGCGGGCAGGGCGTGGGCTGGGTATCCGACGGGTTTTGCGGGTACGCCGGCAACGGTGCAGTGAGGTGGGACGTCTTCGAGCACGACGCTGCCGGCGCCGATTTTTGCGCCTTCGCCGATGATGACGTTGCCGAGCACCTTGGCGCCGGCCCCGATCAGCACACCCTTGCCGATCCTGGGGTGGCGTTGGCCGCCGGCCTTGCCGGTGCCGCCAAGCGTGACCTCGTGCAACATCGAGAAGTCGTCGTCGATGACGGCGGTCTCGCCGATGACGATGCTGGTGGCGTGGTCGAACAGGAGGCCTTTTCCGAGCCGCGCCCCGGGGTGGATGTCGACGGCAAACACTTCGGACATCCGGCTCTGAAGGTACAGGGCCAGCGGTTTCCGGTCCTGTTGCCAGTAGTAATGGGCGGCACGGTAGGACTGGATGGCGTGGTAGCCCTTGAAGTAGAGGAGCGGCTGCGAGCAGCCGCGGCATGCCGGGTCGCGGGTGACGACGGCGTTGATGTCGGCGCGCAATGCGGCGGCAATCTTGTGGTCGCTGCGAAACGCTTCGTCAATGAGGTCGCGCAGCGTAACCGCGGGGACGGTCGAGCTCCCCAGCTTGCTGGCGAGGATGAAGCTGAGCGCGTCCTCGAGTGTTTTGTGGTTCAAGACCACCGAGTAGAGGAAACTGGCCAGCATCGGCTCGGTTTGCGCGTCTCGCGCGGCTTCCTCGCGTATTTTTTCCCAAATCGGGTCGTTTTTCTGCTTCGTCATTACGCGCTCTCCTTTGAAGAATGATAGCACAGATTAAATCCGCGTATGAAGACGGACGCGGCCCGGGTGCGCCATGGCGGCCGTTATATATGACGACATAATTTTTGCTGAATGTGGGTCCGGAATTATTCCGGACCTACAGATGCCGAGCCTACAGGAAGGTGCAAAAATTCGGTCGTGCTGTATAGAATCTTTGTTCGCGACATCTGCGCGCGCCGCGTAGATGTCGGCTCAAAGTCGCGAACAAAGATTCTGATTCCGGCTTACCAGCCGGCGGCTTCTTAGCCGCCTTAGAACATGTTATAGTTGGTTCTTTATGAAAGCGTTTGATCGCGAAATAGTGAGTGGCAGCATCGTGCAGTCGGTATGGAAGCTGGCGTGGCCGATGACGCTGCTGAACCTGGTGAACGGGTCGCACAGCCTGGTCGACCACATCCTGGTGGGCAACTTCATTTCGTCCGCAGACAATGCGGCCAACGCGGCGATCGGGGTGGCGTGGCAGGTTTTCCTGGTGTTTGTGGTGATGATCGCGTCGCTTTTCCAGGGCAACAACGTTTTGATCGCGCGTTACGCGGGCAAGCAGGATAGAGAAAAAATCAGCGGGGTGGCGTACGACGTGTTTGTGGCGTCGGTGGCAATCCTGGTGCTGGTGCTTGGGCCGCTGGGCTTTCTGTTGAGCCCGGCGCTGGTCAGGTTTGCGACGGCGGACGCGTCGGTGGCGGCTCACGCGCTGCCGTACCTGCGGATCATGTTTGTGGGCGGGGTGCCGCTGTTCATCATGTTCATGGTGACGGGCGCGCTGCAGGCGTCGGGCCAGCCAAAAGTGCCGTTGAAGCTGGGCGTGCTCACAACAGTGCTGAACATCGTGCTGAGCACGCTGTTTATTACGGGGTTCGGCCCGTGGCCGCCGATGGGGACGGCGGGGGCGGCGCTGGGAACGTGCCTGGCGCCGCTGGCGAGCGTGGGGATCGTGCTGGCGCTGGTGATGCGGCGGCGGACGATGTTTCTGCCCCCGAAACGGTTGCGGCTGCCGGACTGGCGCGTACTGCGGGCGGTGGCCCTGATCGGTGTGCCCACGGGTGTGCAGGCGGTGCTGCTTAACCTAGGCGGGGCGCTGCTGATCGGCAAGATCGGGACGCTGCCGCAGGGGGCGGCGGCGCAGGCCGCGTATACCATCGGGTACATTCAGCTTTTTTCGCTGGTGATGTGGGTGTCGTTCGGACTTCGGGTCGCTTCGGCCACCATCATGGGGCAGAATATCGGCGCGAACCGGCCTGAACGGGGCACGCGGGGCGTGTACGTGGCGGCGCTGATGGGCATGACGTGGGCGGCGGTGATCGGCGCGGTGTTCTGGCTGTTTCCGGGCGTGCTGCTGGGGGCGTTTCGGGCTACCGCGGAACCCTTGTTTGGCTACGGGGCGTCGTTGCTCAAGGTGCTGGCGTTTTCCGGCGTGATGCAGGTCGTGACGCTGGCGTTCACGGGCGGGTTGCAGGGCGCCGGCGACACGCGCACGCCGATGTTCATCGCGTTCATCACGCAGATCGTCATCTTGCTGGGTCTGGCGCAGGTGTTGGATATGACGGGACATCTGAGCGTGTACACATTGTGGGGTGCGGTCTTCGTGGCGCACGCCTCGCGCTTCCTGCTGACGGCGGCGGTTTTCTATCGCGGGCGGTGGAAAGGGATCGAACTGGAGGTGTAGCTGGCACAGTGAGCGAAAAGGAACAAGATTGGCTGGAACGTCTGTCGGCATGGCGGCTCGCCGGGCTACTGCAAGTAGGTGGCGTGGCCTTTGCGGTGAAAAAGGCTATAAACTGCGCGCTTCATAACCTCAAGGGGGAAAGGCGGTAGGGGCATATGTTATCATTTGACTAACGATTATTTTGCGGCAGGGAAACCGGCCTTGGCGTCCCATGCAGGAAAGAAATGATGAATTACGATTCAAAAAGCGGACGGCTGGTGGCGTGGCAGGCGGGGGAGGCGCCTGGCCCGTGGCGCATGCTGCTATTTCCCACGTTTCGGTGCAACTTGCGGTGCGCTATTTGCTCACGCGCCTGGTGGGATGACCCGCCCGCATTTAAACACGAGATGTCGGACGAACGGCTGCTGCGGCTGGTGGATGAGAGTGCGGAACTGGGGGTCCAGGAGTTCTGCATCGGGGGCGGCGGTGAACCGTTGGTGCGCGGCGAGATCGTGATGAAACTGTGCGAGCGTATCAAGCACTACAAAATGTACGGCATCCTGCAGACAAACGGAACGCTGCTCACGGCGGACCGCATTGACCAGCTTGTGCGGATGAACTGGGACCACATCGATCTCAGTATAGACGGGCCGACCGCCGAGACCTGCGATGCTATCCGTCAAAAAGGCGTTTTCGACAAAGCAATCGCGGCCGTGAGAGAGACGCGGGCCGCCAAAACGCGCCACAAACGAAAACTGCCGCAGATGACGGCGGTGAACGTCATCACGTCATTAAACTACGACCGTCTCGACCAGATGATAGAAATGCTTCACGAGGCGGGCGCAGATTCGGTTATCTTCAAAGACATGATTGTCTATGCCGAAGGAATGCGAGAATTTGCCTTGACAGACACGCAGACGGTGGAACTGCAAGGGCACCTGGAGAAGGCGGGCCGACGCGGGCTTGATCTGGGCCTGTCGCTGTATGGCGGGTCATATGTCCAATGCGAACAGGGACCGGGCCCGGTGGGGCAGAAATCAGACGTGAAGCACGGATACGAGCAGGCGCTTTGCGTCGAACCCTGGCTGAGCATGGTGGTGCTATGCAACGGGTCCGCGGCCCCGTGTTGCAGCTTTTGGGAAGGCATCGCAGGCAGTCTGGAAACCAGCTCTCTTAAGGATGTCTGGCTGGGACCGGAGTACACGCAATTCAGGAAAGACATACTCGAGGGGCGGGGCCCGGCGCCATGCAAGGTGTGCCAGCCACAGTACGTGCTCCAGAAGGAGCAGGTCCTGGCGCGACTGAGCAATTATGAACGGTACCAGGCGACGCCGTGGAACTTGGCGGCGCGTGTGTTAAACAGTTTGCGCCATCACGGGCTGCGTGCCAGCTTCGCACGCGGCAAAGAATGGCTCCTGATCCGCAAGCGCCTCTAAGGGCGCGGGGCGGACAGCGCGCATACGACGCAAATGATCAAGAGCAACGCGGGCATAATCGATCGGCTGGACGCGTGGCGCCTCGGGCGCCGGGCTGGCCCCGTTCACGTTACGGTGTATCCCACCAACCGCTGTAATCTTCAATGCAGCATCTGCTGGCAGCGCTGGTCGGAGATCGAACGCCAGGAGTTGCCGGATGATCGCCTGATGCGCCTGGTTGACGAATGCGCGGACGCCGGCGTAGCCGATTGGCTGTTTGTCGGCGGGGGCGAACCTATGGTGCGCGGCGAACTGATGATGAAAATGATGTCGCGCATTCGGGAACGGGGGATGAATGGCTGCCTGCAAACCAACGGGACGCTGTTTAAGGAGGATCAACTCGAGGCGCTGGTGAAAATGGGCTGGTATCGCGTAGCCGTGAGCGTGGATGGGCCGGACGAGGCGACTAACGACGCCATCCGTAGCAACGGGTCATTCGCCAAAGCTACAGCCAATATCAGGCGGCTCGTGGACATGAAACAGCGGCTTAAATCTTCATTGCCGGGCGTATGCCTGTATATGACGCTGACAAACCTTACCTACAACCGAATCGATGAGATGGTGGAACTCTCTCATTCGCTTGGTTGCGACACCACATTCAGCATCTCCGAGCTTATCGTGAGAGGAAAACGCTGCCAGGAATTGGCGTTGACGCCGGAACAGCGCAGCAGATTGCCCGAGCACCTCAACCGCGCCGAGGACAAAGCACGCGCGTACGGGCTCGAAACAAACTTCTCCATGTACCTTTCCACAAGCAAATCCGAAAACAAAAAAACCGCCAGGCGCAGTCAGTTTCCTCCGAACGATATGGCCAACGCGGTGTGCTTTGAGCCCTGGTTGAGAATAGCCATCCTGCCAGATGGCCGCACGGGCCCTTGCTGCTCATTTTGGGCCGCCGATGCCGATACCCTTGAAGCCAAGACCCTCGAGGAAGTGTGGCATGGCGCATATATGGAACGGGTGCGAAAGCAGTTGATCGAGCACCAACCTCCAGCCTACTGCGCCCACTGCTCGTCGGATAACCTCGCCTTAACGCGCCAATTGAGAGAGGCTTACCGGGAGTACCGCAGCCTTCGCGGGGGCAGACTTATGGTGTATCTGGCATGTAAAGGACTGAAGAGTTTTCGACGGGATGGACTCATCAAGACCGCGGGCCGCGCCAAAGAATGGATCTTGCTGCAGAGAGGAAGACAATAGCCCATGGCTCAGAATGTCCTGCCTTCCCGGCCGCAGACGGTTGCGGTACAATAACGGGTAGAGGCCTCATCATTGACAACTAGATTACAAGATTCTCTGCCACCCGTGCGCGGGCTGGTCGTGCTGACCAACAGCCGCGGACAAACCTTTCCCCTGCGCGACGTCCAGCGGTGGATCAACCTGAACCGGCTGATGTTCAAGGTCGAGAAAATCGACGTGCTGGCGCGGCACGTCGACGTGCACCTGATTAAAACGCTCGTCGAATACGCCCGGCTCAACACGGCTGTCAACGCGGCCGTTTCGTTAAGGACGGACTGCTCGGGGCCGCCGCCCGACCCGGGGCTGCTACGGGACGCCGGCCTGCTCGACGTTTTTCTGACGCCCCCGGAACCCGACGGAGACTTGTTTCATCGCTGGCTTGATGCGTGCGGGAAGGCGGGGCGTGCGGTGCGGGTGCAACTGTGCGCTCCGTTCGGCGCCTCACTCGATGTGCGGGCCTTGGCGGCGCGTCTTAAGGCGGCAGGCGCCTTGGCCGTGAACATTGTGCTGTATGACGCCTTCGATACGCCTATGGCGTCGCATGGTAAAGATGTGACGTTGGCCAAGATGAACGAGTTGGCCGCGGCGGTCGCCGCACAGGAGATTGAAACCAGCCTTTACGGCTTGCCGTTGTGCCTGGTGGTGGACGAGAACATGCCCATGGCGGGCAATAGGCCGCTGTTTTTCCAGGACCATCAGCAGTACGACCGAGGCGCGTACGAGCTCGCAGCGAAACTGTACCGGCGGCCGGTAAAACGGGCCCGTCTCGCGCTCGCAATCTTGATCGCGGGGCGGACGCAAATCGAAAACCCGCTGGATAAATGGGTAGTCGAGTGGCTGCTTGTGAACCGCCCGTGGTGGTACTGCTTCCTGATGCTTGTGCACAAGGTCACGCTGTATTCGCGGCTGATTAAGAGCCGCGTGCCGGAGGCGGCCGATTCATCGCCGCCCGAGCCGGCCCGCGAGAAGGCGAAGGGCCCGCGGTGCGGATCGTGCAGCCTGCGGCGGATCTGCGACGGCGAAACGGCCGAGTTCAAGCGCGCGCTTCCGGGCGTCGAGGTGCGGCCGCGCGACGGGCAACCGGTGTTGTCGCCGGCTCATTTCTCGGGGCAGCGTCAGCGGCATTATGATGGAATTGACGCGCTGCGCCTGCAGGCGGAGTCGCAACGCCAGGCGCTCGTGGAGGAAGCAGGCCGGCTGATGGTACAGCAGACGCCCGAGGTTCTGCCGGCGTCTCACTACTGGGCGCTGAACACATACGGGGAGCCGTTGTCGGGCGCGGTGAGGTGGCATTCGGCGACGCACGCCGAAAAACTCAGCTCGATCGTGGCTTACATCCAGTCGCCGTTCGTCATTTCGTGCAGTATCGGCGGCGGGATAGCGGATCTGGCCGGGTTTGCCGTGGGCAGGACCGGGCGGCTGGTTTGCCCGATGCTGCTACCCTCCCACGAGATCTCGCTTTACGTAAAGAAAGGCGGCGGATACGTGCTGATGCGCGACGGCCAGCCGGTTACGCCAGCCCAGTTGGGAAGGTCGTATTACGTGCCGGCGCTGATGCCGGACTGGAACCCGATCCAGTTGTCATTATGGAACGTGGATGGGACCATCACCACGCAGGAGGTGAGGATTTGGAAAGAGCCGGACGCGGCGCTGCCCGAACCGCGCGCAAAGTACAGCGTGGTGATTTTCAGCACGCGGTTTTCGCGGCGTCTGCAGGCGACGCTGCAAAGCCTCGCCCACCAGGAAGGGGTGGTTCCGGGCGATCTCGAGGTGGTGGTGGGTTACGTGCCGGGCATTGACGCCACGGACGACGTGCTCGAGTCGGTGCGGCTTGCCCACCCGGGGCTGCGGGTGAAACGGGCGGCGTTCCCGGAGCACCGGGTGAAATCCAAAGGTTTCATCATCAACGAATCGGTTCGCCAAGCGACGGGCGAGTGGGTGGTCCTGATGGATGCGGACATCCTGCTGCCGCCGGACTTTTTCACCCGCGTCGAGGCCGAAACCGCCGGCTGCGTGTTCATGGCGCCGGACGGACGCGTGATGCTCGATGCCGAGACGACGGCCAAGGTGCTGTTGGGCGAGATCGAGCCGCGGCTCGAGTGGCGCGCGCTCGTGAACGGCGGCGAATACCGGCACCGGGAGTCTGAGGGCATCCCGATCGGGTTCTGCCAGATTGTGCGCGCCACGTGTTTTGAGAAGGTACAATACGAAGAGTACGAACATTTTGCGGTGGCTGATTCGAACTTCGGGCTGGCGATGCGCCGGGAGTTCGGGCAGGAAAAACGCCTCAGCGGGATGCCGGTGATCCATCTGGACCACGGCGGCAGCCGGTGGTTCGGCACGCGCGGGCACCTATGAAGCCGCACCGGGAAATTCGGGCATGAAACTGGCCTTTGTCGATCTTGTTTTTTCGTGGCCGCCGCTCGGCGGGGCGCCGCTGGACCTGTACCAAACGATGGTGGGGCTGCAGCAGCTTGGCCACGAGGCGAAGCTGTTTTTTGCCGCCGACAAGGACAACTGGGACCGCGGCGAAATCCCGCCCGGCTCATTGCCGTTCGAATCGCAGCGGCTGGACTTCGATCTGGACACGTTCACGCCCGAGCATGTTCCGGCGCGGTTTCGGGAAGCGGTGGATGCGTGGCGGCCCGACGTGGTTTTTGTTTGTTTCGGTTTTTTCATGAAGCCGTTTGTGACCAAAGCGCTGGCGGGTTATCCGCTTGTCTCGCGCTATTACGCGTACGAGGTGGCGTGTCTTCGCGATTACCGCCAGTTTTGGAAGAAGAAGACGTGCCCCAGCGATTACGTGAACACGCCGAACGCGTGCCGGCGTTGCACCGCGCGCGCGTTGGGCAAAGACATCCGTGCGGGCCGGATCAACTCGTACGCGCGCGAGTATCTGGCTGCCGGCGCGCACCGTCCCGAATATTATGACGTGCTGGTCGAGTCGGTGAGGTCCTACAATGCCATCATCGTTTACAACCACATGACGAAACGCCACCTGTCGGCGTTGAACGCGAACGTCCACGTGATTCCCGGCGGCGTCCACGCGGGCGAGTTTGCCTTTACGCCGCCGCCGTCGCGCAAGCCGGGCGAGAAAAAAATCATCCTGATGACGGGCCGGGCCACGGATTTCTCGAAGGGGCTGCACATTGTGCAGCGATCCGGAGCCCTGTTGGCGAAGCGCCGTGACGATTTCGAGTTTTGGGTGACAGTCGAGGCGCCGTTTGTGCGGAAGGCGCCGTGGATCCGGGCCCTGGGCTGGCACGACGTGTCGGAACTCCCGGCATTTTACCGGCAGGCGGACATTTGCGTCGTGCCGTCGGTTTGGGAAGAGCCGTTCGGGATGGTGGCGGTCGAGGCGATGGCGACGGGCCGGCCGGTGTGCGTGAGCCGGGTCGGCGGCCTTCAGGAAATCGTCACGCCCGGCGAGACCGGGTTCATCTACGACCGCAACGACGCAAAGGCGCTCGCCGGGCACCTCGAGACCCTGCTGGATCAGCCTGACCTGCGGGCGCGGATGGGCGAGGCGGGGCGGCGGCGGGTCGAGCAGGAGTACGACTGGCCGCGCATCATGCAGAAATACTATCCGCCCATACTTGAAGGGATCGTGAAGAAAGCGAAAACCGCATGAACAACTCCGAACGCGCCTGCGTCTTTTTCAGCATCGGCAGCGACTTCGCCAAAGTGGTAAAAACCGTGCGGGCGCGGCATCCGGGTGCGCGCATCACAGCGATGGCGCCACCCGATTTTCCAATGGACGGCGTGGCGGCCGACGACGTCGTGCGGATGGAAGTGCAGCGGTACCGGCCATGGCACGTTGCGCGGCTTCGTCGCCTGGCCCGTCAACTCCGGGCGGGCCGGTACGACCGGTTCGTGGTCCTTTTCCCGAGCGTGAAACTCAAGATGCTCGCCTCGTTGAGCGGCGCGCCAAAATGCGAGTGCTGGGGCGTCGACGGCCGGGTCCGCCGGCTGGACCCCGGGTTCTGGGGCAATTTCTCCGGCGAACTTCCGCGGCGGTTGCGCGGGTTTTGGCAGTTTCTCGACGTCTGGGTGCAGACGCTGCTGCGGCCGGTGAGGAAACGGCGCTAGTCTTTCCTTATTGATCGCCTTGTCTTGTAGAGGCGCTCGGTGAAACCACCTTCCTGCTGAAACTTTCTCGCTTGGGTGGCAATTTGGCGATCAAGGAGGAACGAAGCCACTGTGATGAGGGCGAGAGCGGCGTTGGCGGCGATTTCGGGGAAAGTGGACGGAGTGGACCTAGTGGACGAAGTGGACGGAGTGGACGCGGACATTTTTGAGACTGGGCGGCCGTGAATACTCTTTGCCCATTCGGCTACTGCGTCGGCGGTTGCGGGGCGAGACACTATCAAAGCGGTCCTTCGTGGATCGTTGCGATCCCACTGCGGAAGGCGGCGTTGGCGCAGAAAGTCTTCGTAATCCAAGCGCAGTTCTTCCAGACTGGAGCGGGCTACGCTTGTGAGTTTTAACTCCGTCTTTTTCGAGGTGGCCGAAGTCTGACTTCCTTCTGCAATGTTCTGGACACCTGATCTGGCGGATTGGACCATTTGCTCATACATCTTGTGCGACCTGACGTATTTGTCGCAGAAACGGACAGTGACGTCATAAACTAACTGCGCCACCTGAAAGCTCTTCAGTTTCCGAAACCCACCGTGTTTCTGTATAAGCGGCTCTTTGTCCACGGTCCACTCAGTCCACTATGTCCACTACGTCCACTGCGTCCACTACACAAACTTCAGCAGGTGGTAGTTCTTTTTCCCTTTGCGAATGACGGCGATGTTTCCTGCGCAAATCACGCCTTCGCTGGTGTTGATGTCGGCGTCAAGGCGTTCGTTGTTGAGGTAGAATCCGCCGCTTTCGATGAGTCTCCTGGCCTCGCCTTTGCTCTTGAACACGGTGTGCTCGACCAGCACGTCGACCAGCGGGCGGTTCTTCCCCAGTTCGTCGCGCGAGATCTCCGTGGAAGGGACTTCGCTGAAGATCTCGGCGAGTGTGGCTTCGTCGAGCCCCTCGAGGGAGCCGCCGAACATGGCTTCGCTGGCCCGGACGGCGTTTTCGATCGCGGACTCCCCGTGAACTATCCGGGTGAGTTCTTCGGCGAGCCGGCGCTGTGCAGCCCGTTTCTCGGGCTCGTTAACGAGGCGCCGCTCGTACTCGGCGATCTCGTCGGGAGCGAGAAACGTGAACAGCCTCAGCCACCGGGGCATGTCGGCGTCGGCCTGGTTGATCCAAAATTGGTAGAACTTGTATGGCGAGGTCCGGGCCGGGTCCAGCCAGATGTTGCCGCCTTCGCTCTTGCCAAACTTGGACCCGTCCGACTTCGTCACCAGCGGAAACGTGATCCCGAACACCGTGTATTCTCTTACGCGGCGGATCAGGTCCATTCCCGCCACGATATTGCCCCACTGGTCGCTGCCGCCGACCTGGAGCCGGCAGTTCTGGGTGTCGGCCAGATGGAGAAAATCGTAGGCCTGCAGGAGAACGTACGAGAACTCGGTAAAACTCATCCCGTGCTCGCGGTCTTCGATGCGCCCGCGTACCGACTCTTTGGCCAGCATGACGTTTATCGAGAAATGCTTGCCAACGTCGCGCAGGAAATTGAGCAGCGGCATGTCGCAAAGCCAGTCGGAGTTGTTGAGGAGTCTTGCGGCGCTGGGCCCGTGGAAATCCAGGAACCGCTCGAGCTGCATCCGGATGCCTTCTGCGTTGGCCTCAACCTGCTTGCGGGTCAGGAGTTGGCGCTCCTGCACCTTGCCGCTGGGGTCGCCGATCAGGCCGGTCCCCCCGCCAACGAGCACGATCGGCTTGTGGCCGCGCCGCTGGAAATGGACCAGGCCCAGGATGGGAAGCAGGCTGCCGATGTGCAGGCTGTCCGCCGTCGGGTCAAACCCGCAATACAGGGTGAACCGGTCCATCTCGAGGAGTTTGCCAACCTCCTCATGGGTCACCTGACTGATAAAGCCGCGCCAGGATAGCTCTTCAAACAGCGTCATTGATTGTCTCCGCCCATTACGCCTAGCAGCCCGTGGGAAATGGCCGCGTGCAGACCGCGACGTCTTTTGCCGCGGGCTGCCAGGGCCCGGAATTTCGAACGCTACCACATTACCGAATCGGGGTCAAGAATGACCCTAGGGAAACCTGGTACGGCGGGCTGCAGTTCTTTCATAATTCTTGATTTTGTGTCAATGAAATCCTGTTGACTTTTCCAGCGTGTATCGGCAAACTAGATGCGACGGCTTTTTAAGCCGCGGCTTAAGAAGCCGCATTCAGAATCTTTGTTCGCGACCTTGAGCTAACATCTACGCGCCGTGCGCAGATGTCGCGAACAAAGATTCTAATAGCAAGTGAGGTAATGACATATATTTGGGAGGGGTACGTTTATGTTTGGGCGATCCGGTAGCCATATTCTGCCGGCCCTGGTGCTCTTGGGGGCATTGCTGGTTGGGTGCCCGGAGGGTCCGCGCGACCTTGGAGCGGAACCCGAAGCGCGGTTTGAGGCGGTGCCAAGGTCTGGTCATGTGCCGCTGCTGGTAGAGTTTTTTGACTCATCGGATCCGGGGGTATCGGGCATAGCGCAGTGGTACTGGGACTTCGGCGACAACACCTCGAGCACCGACCGCGACCCGCGTCACACATATTACATGGCAGGCAACTACACCGTTTCGCTGCGGGTCACTACGGCGATTGGATCGAGCACAAAGATCGTCCCCAATTGTGTCAGCGTTACGGATCCGATAGCCGTGGTCGCAATAGACAGCGACGGCGGAACACTTGAGGCGTTCGACGGGACGTTGACGGCGCCCGCCGGGGCGTTTGCGAGCCGGGTTATAGTGGGTATGACGGCAGGCGAAGGGCAGATGCCGGTGGATTTCTCGGAACAGGAACAGGTTGTATCGGCCGTCTATACGATCCAGCATGATCAGCCTGACCTGCACGTCGACCCGCGCAAGGCACTGGAAGTAGACCTTCCATTCTATGCGCCCATGGTGCCGGAATCGGACCGGACGGGCGAGAAGCTGTATTTGTTTGCGCGGTATGGGAACGGGGTTCGCACGCCCATCCCGGGGCGCGTATCGGGTGAACGATTCATTGCGGACATAGCGGGTCTGCCGCACACGGCCGATTACGCGGTCGTGTACTGCCCGACGATGGCGGCGGTAACGGTGATAGCGGAACAAATCTTTAAAACGCCTACCAGCTATCGCTGGGACACGGCCAAGTGGCGGTTGGCCTATTCGGCGGGCATGTTGCAGGCCCTGACGGCCCTGCGCGTGGGCAACCCGCACTTCCTGCAACCGTACGACTGGCGCGATTTTTCCGGGCCGGACACAGACCAAACCCTGGCGGAGTTGCGCGATGAGGTGGCGGAAGTGCATCAGGCGGCGGACGAGGCAGGCTTTATCAGCCCCGCCCTCAATGTGACGCCGGACAACGAGTACAACCTGTTGTTCTACCCCATGAAACCGCCCGCCAGCAATTTTGACTGCGTGGCCGAAACCCTGTATGCCACTTCGCTTTTCGGCTCGATCGTGATCGACCCGGAACAACTGGTGGCGATCTGCAAGCGGCAGGCAGACGCCGATTCCGATGGCGTCCAGGAGCTGGAATTCCTGCACGCGTTTACCGAGGAGCTTTTCCGCGCTATGTTCCGTGGCTATGACTACCCGTTCTACACGATCGCGGTTGCTCCCCGGTACGGTACCGACAGAAGACCGGTCAACGTACCGTTCACGCTTGGATTCAACGAAGGGCTCGCCGTCTACACCAGCCAGATAGCCGCGGGCGAAATCGCCTACCGGCCTGCCGGGACAGGCTACACGGCCATTTTGAAACCGCGCGCGTTCAGCCCCAACGAATACGCCCTGCTCAGCGAGCCGCTGTTCGCACCGGCTTCCCCGCGGACGTGCGGCTATGCCACCGCCACCCAGGACTTCTTTTTCTACCTCGCCAACAAGTACGCGCCGGCGGGGGACCCGCTGACGTTTGTCGCGGATTCGTACGACGGCGTGCTCGAGATGTTGCGCATGAACGCGGGCGCGCCGGGTGTCACCGATTATGAAACCGCGATGCGGCAGGCCCGGATGGCGGTGGATGTCACGTTGCTCCGGCTGTTCGACAAAGGGCTGCCGGAAATCTATTGGGATTACGCCTGCGACAGGGCGTTCGAAAACCCCAGCGACTCCAAGATACGCCCCAGCGACTATTTCCGCAAGGCGTACACGTTCAATGACGACCGGTTTGAAACCCAGGCGGTGGTGCGGGCGACGATCAACGGCCTGTACGAGCAAGTGTTCACCCGCGTGGGGTATCCGCGGCTGGGCGACGTGCCCCCCCTGACCACCGTGGCGGTCGTGCTGACGGCCGCGAACGCCTTTTCCTGCGACCTGAAGGTGGCCGTCAACGCGTACGACTGGGACGTCGACACGTACGGCAACAGGATGCGCGCAAAAGCCTATCTGAACGGATCGGACGGCATCGAAATGACGGCCATCGAGTCGGAAGCCGTCCTGCCGGGATTCGGCGCAACATCGACCACCAAAAAGGCGGTGGTGCTGCTCAGCAACACTTCGATGGAAGACTCCTACTCCGTAGAGGTGACGGTGACGCCGCGCGCGCGCCTATAATCGCCGGCGCCGGTTACGGGTCCGACAGCGCGTCAAACATCGCCACGAGTTCCCGGTGCGCCCGGAACGGCAGCGGGGGGCGATTTTCGCGCGAGAAAAACCGCAGGTCGACCACGTCCGAGCAGGGCTGCAACGTGCCGGACCATTCGCCCACATAGTAGCCGAGAACCGTCACGGCGCCGTAGAAACGGCTCTGCTGGGTGCTCACGCCGACAAGGCGGAGCGAGGCGATATCGAGCGTGGTTTCTTCGCGCATCTCCCGCACAATGGCTTCCTCGGTGGTCTCGCCGATTTCGACAAACCCCCCCGGCAGCGTCCATTCGCCCACACACGGCTCCACCGCCCGCTGCGCCAGCAGCAGGTTGTCGTCTCGCGTGATGAAACAACACACCGCGGGCACGGGATTGCGGTAATAGAACCTGCGGCAGCGGTCGCACCGCGGCTGTTCCTTCTCGCCATCGAAGCACAGCCTCAATCTCCCGCCGCAAATCGGGCAATAGTTCCAGCAGAAATCTTCAGGATCGAATGCCATGCCCTAACTCTAGCAGGCTTCATGCCAAACGGCAAAAGCCAATCGTCCCAACTGTCCCGCAGTCCCACGTCCGGCGCAACACAAGAAACCTGCCGGCAGCGGCTAAATCCCGCCATATTGTCGCTTATAGTATTCGAGGTACTCGCCGGTCTTGATCTTGCGCCACCACCATTCGTTCTGCTGGTACCACTGCACCGTTAGTTCAATGCCTTGGTCCCAATCCATGGCCGGCGCCCAGCCGAGCCGATTGAGTTTGGCGGGGTAGATCGAATAGCGGCGGTCGTGGCCGGGCCGGTCGGGGACGAGCCGGATCAGGTCTTCGCTCTTGCCCATGATGGCGAGGATGCGGCGGGTCAACTCGATGTTTTCGCGCTCGTTGCCGCCGGCGATGTTGTAGATCTGGCCGGGCTCGCCTCTGCGCAGCGCGCAATCGATCCCGCTGCAATGGTCTTCGACGTACAGCCAGTCGCGCACGTTGTGCTCGCCGCCCTGATACAGCGGCAGGGGGAGGTTGTCGATGGCGTTTGTCACGAACAGCGGCAGGACTTTCTCCGGGTATTGGTTGGGCCCGTAGGTGTTTGAACCGCGCGTGATGATGACGGGCGCCTGGAACGTCGTGAAGTACGCCATGCCCATCAGTTCGCCCCCGGCCTTGCTCGCCGAATACGGGTTGCGCGGCGAGATCGGGTCCGTTTCGGAAAACGACCCGCGGTCGATGCTGCCGTAGACCTCGTCGGTCGAGACGAGCAGCACCCGGCTTGTGCCAAGCTTACGGGCGGTTTCGACGATGTTGTGGACGCCGCGCACGTCCGTGTCGATGAATTCGGACGCGCCGAGGATGCTGCGATCGACGTGGGTTTCGGCGGCGAAATTGACAACGGCATCGCAGCCCTGCATGGCTTCAGCGAGCGCGTCGGCGTTAGCGATGTCGCCGCGGATGAATGTGTAACGCGACTCATCAATCCCTTTAAGGTTGTCGAGGTTGCCCGCATAGGTAAGCTTGTCGAAATTGCGGACTTTGATATCCGCGTAATGGTCAAGCTGGTATTTGACGAAATGCGAGCCGATAAACCCCGCACCGCCCGTGACCAAGATGTTTTTCACTGGTTTTGCCGCCTCCTTTGGATGTAACCGGCGAGCGCCTCCTGCCAGGCGCGCATGGTATTGCCGGTCAGCTTCTCATATTTCTCGTTGGAGAGCACCGAGTATAACGGCCGCTTCGCCTTCATCGGGAAAGCCTCCGCGGAACACGGTTCCACGCGCGTATCAAGCCCGGCCAGTTCAACAATTGTTCGCGCAAACTCGTAACGCGAGCACGAGCCGCTGTTGACGACATGGAACGTGCCGACCGCCCCGGCCGATGCCAGCGCCGCCGTAGCTTCCACCAAGTCGAACGTGTAGGTTGGCGAGCCGACCTCGTCCTCGACGACGGTGAGCGAAGGGCGCGTCTGGGCGGCGCGGATAATTTTTTCCACGAAGTTATTGCCGCCGGGGCCGTAAAGCCACGCGGTCCGGATGATGCAGTGGCGGTCGTTGTTTTCGCGCGTCGCTTCCTCGCCGGCCAGCTTGGATGTGGCATAGACGCAAAGCGGGGTCGGCGCGTCTTCGGGCACGTAGGGAGACCTTTTTGTGCCGTCGAAGACGAAATCGGTGCTGTAATAAACAACGGCGGCGCCCGCACGCGCAGAAGCCCGCGCGATATGGCCTGCCCCCGTTTCGTTCACCCTGAATGCGGAGGCGGGGTTGTCTTCCGCGGCCTCGACGTCCGTGTATGCGGCCGCATTGATGACCAGATCCGGCCGGGCTTCCCGCATGAACTCCTCCACCGCACCAAAATCCGCGATGTCCACTTCCGGAAGGTCGGCCGCAAAAACCTCGCCGTCACGGCTAAACCGCGCGCACAGGTCGCGCCCCAGTTGGCCTTTCGATCCGAATAGGATTGTCAGCATGATGCCCTATGCGGCCTCGCCGCCCGTTTTAGCCCTATTGTACACGATTTCAAAACGCCCACCCAGCAAGACCTGTCACTATTATAGTTTTATACCCATATAAACTAAAGATTTCCCGATTCGAGCCGATGAATTGAGTAAGCCAAGACACGGAGGTCGGAGGCGGCAGGACAAGCGACACGGAGGTCGCGACAGTTGAAGAGAGACTGACGCAAACGGTGGGGCGCCTATCCCGCGGGATAAAATCCCGGCGCCAACGCGGCCAGCGTTTGTTTTTACGGTCTTCCTCCTTGAGTGGCGCCACGGTTCGTCGTGGCGCTTTTTCTTTGCCCGCCGCTAAAGTTTAGGCGCTCGCAGCCGATAAAAAAATCGTAAGGTTCAGGCACTTGAATCCAATCAAGAACGCGCCGGCGGGTGCCAATCCCAACACCCGGCAGTCCGGCGCCGTCCCAAGAATCTTACCTCCTTTGAGTGCGCCATGACGCGGGTTATGGCGCTCTTCCTTTTGCCGCCGTTGAAACACCTCGCGCGTCTAAACCCATTCCGCTAAAGTTCCCGAACCGCCGGTCGATAAGTACTTCAGAGCCGGACAGGGAGGTCCAAAAACGTGACAAGGACGTCGCCGGCCTTAAGGCTGGGTTGTAAGGACGGTTGAATCGGGCTCGGCGGGCGGCCCACTCGGTCCGAGCGAGTGCCGGCCGCAGGATTCAACAGTCAATCCTCTGAGAGTGGCGCTGTGGCGGCCGCAACGACGGCCGGCACGGCGCCGCATTCTTTATTGCAGGTTGCGGATTAACTGCGGCCGATCTAAACGCGCTTGAGACAATTGGAACCTATTCAATCCGCAATCTGTCGGGGCGCCCCCCGGCAGTTCGTGGGGGGTGTCCCCATTTTAGCTTTGGGCTTAACCGCGGTTTGTTCTATTCGCTGTTCCGTTTAATCCGCAATCCGCAATTCACTCATACTCGACCGCCATCAGCACGAGGCCGTGGGCCGGCGCCGTGTAGCCGCGGTACGGACCCGGCGAAGTAAGACGCTCATCGAGCGTCGACGCGGGCAGCAGGCCGCGCGCAATGTCAATCAGGGTGCCGGTAAGGTTGCGCACCATCTTGTAGAGGAACGCATCGCCGCGGAATTCCAGACGCCACAAGCCTTCGGCGTCAACGGGACCGGCAAACCCGCCCTCGATCAACTCGACCGAATGCAGGGTTCGGACGGTGGTCGCGCTCGAGGCGCCCGCGCATTGAAACCCGGCGAAATCGCGCCGGCCCGTGATGTGCCCGGCCAGTTCGGCGAGCCGTTGGAGGTCTACGGGCCACGGGACCAGCCACGCGTACCGCGCCGTGAACGGGTCCGGGAATTTGGCAAAGGAAAATGCATACGCATAGCGTTTGCCCGTGGCGGAGAAACGGGCATCGAAGTCATCCGGCGCAACTTCAACCGACTCGGCACGCAAATCGGGGCTGAGCATGCCCGAGATCGATCTCCGCAGCTTTTCCGTATCGGGTTCGAGCGGCCATTGAAAGTTGCAAACCTGCCCGAGCGCGTGGGCGCCCGCGTCGGTTCTCCCGGCCCCGCGTACACTGATCGCGCGCGACGCAATCGTGGACAATACGCGCTCGAGTTCCCCCTGGACGGTTCTCAGACCCGGCTGGACCTGCCAGCCGGCGAACCCCGAGCCGTCGTACCGGACCGTGGCTTTGATGTTCACGTTGCCCTGGCCGCGCACACCGCGTTGGCAAACCGTTTGGCGTTTTCCGTCAGGCCTTTGTAGTCGCGGGCCGCCAAGAGTTTCTTGCTCACCAGGTTACCCCCGACTCCCAGCGCGGACGCGCCCGCCTTGAGGAACGCGCCGATGTTGTCGAGTTCGACGCCGCCGGTGGGAACGAGCGGCACCTGCGGCAACGGCCCTTTCAGCGCCTTGATGTAATCGGGCCCGCCGATGCTTGCCGGAAACACTTTGACAAAATCGGCGCCGTTTTCCCACGCCGTCAGGATTTCCGTGGGCGTGTACGCGCCGGCGAACACGGGTTTGCCGTACCGGCGCGCCATCTGGATGACGGGGATTGATAGCGTCGGCGTCACAACGTACTGCGCCCCCGCCAGGATCGCCATCCGGCACGTCTCCGAATCCAGCACCGTCCCCACCCCCAGCAGGACGTCCGCGCCCGCCAGGTTTCTCGACGCGGTCTCGATACACTCGAGGGCGCCGGGCGTCGTCATCGTAACCTCGATACACTGGACGCCGCCCGCGGCAACAGCTTCCACGACTCGCGACAACTCCTCCCCGCCCGACTTGGCAGCCGAATCGGCGCGAACCACGGCCACAATGCATTTATCCAGCACGTATTGAATAGCGGCGTACTTGTCCATGGCATTTCTCCGATCTAACAGTCGCTAAGTCCTTTGTTTCTGGCGAAGAGCCTTTAGTAACTCTGTCCTTGGAAGCAGCGGTGGGGTCGAGATCCTGCTCGACCGTGGCTCCAACATCCCAACCTGCGCCTCCGGGGTACCGCCTCTGCCACCACCCGGTCGCGCGGGAGCGCGACCCCACCGCATTGCAGCACATGGGCCGCAACCGATGCAACCTTTTGGCACATCGGATCGGTCGGATCCGTCGGATCGGTCGGATCGGTTCTGTAGCCCACGTGCACAAAACCCCAAAAATTCGTTATAGTACCCGAGGGAGGATTTGCAATGGCAAAGCCGGTCGCGTTTGCGGTGGGTGCACACCCGGACGACATCGAGTTTATGATGGCGGGCACGTTGTTGATGCTGGGCCGGGCGGGGTATGAACTGCACACGATGAACATCTGCAACGGCTCGTGCGGAACCGCCGTCGAGGATCGCGAGGCCATCATCGCCCGCAGAACCGCCGAGGCCCGCGAGGCCGCTCGCTCGCTCGGCGCGCATTTCCACGAGCCGCTGGTGGACGATATCGATCTGTTTTACGAGCCGGGCGTCCTGCATCGGGTCGCGGCAGTCGTGCGGGACGTGAAACCGGCCGTGCTGCTGACGGCCTCACCGCAGGATTACATGGAAGACCACATGACGGCGTCGCGCGTGGCGGTGACGGCGGCGTTCTGCCGGGGCATGCGCAATTTTCCAACCGACCCGCCGCGCCCGCCCATCGACGTCGAGGTGACGGTGTACCACGCCCTGCCCTGGGGGTTGAGCGACAGCCTCAGGCGTGTTGTCCGCGCCGGTCAGTACGTGGATATCGCGCCGGTGCTTGAACAGAAACGGGCCGCGCTGGCGTGTCACAAAAGCCAGAAGGAATGGCTCGACTCGAGCCAGGGGCTCGACAGCTACCTGACCACGATGGAAGAAATGAGCCGCGAGGTCGGCAAACAGTCGGGCCAATTCGAGTACGCCGAGGGATGGCGGCGTCATCTGCACCTGGGTTTTTGCTCGGAGGCGGCCGACCCGCTTTCCGAGGCGGTTGGCAAACACGGAATCATATCGCGGGCCTACGAGGACGGCCCGAACAGGGCTTGACGCGCGTCCGCGCGCGCCGACGCGCGTCCGCGCGCGCCGAAAGGAGAAACCAATGGCTATCGATTTGATCGGCACCATCAAGGGATCGCTGCTCGAGGGCTATTTCCCGGCAGGGTGGGATCTGAAAAAGCTCAACAAAATCTGCGCGCAACCGCCGGGAAAAGCCACCGCCCGCGAGAAATGGTGGAACAGGAGCTTCACGCCGATCCCGTGCGACTCGCTCGAGGATTTCAACATCATGCTTGGCCACGAAATCGCGCTCGAGATCGCCAACGCGGCCAAAGCCGGGCACGAAATCGTATTCATCCTGCCGGTCGGGCCGATGGGCATGTACCGCTGGGTGGTGTTCTTCCTGAAAGAATGGAACGTGGGCTGCCGGCACGTCCACGGGTTCAACATGGATGAGTGGAGCGACCACGCCGGCAACACACTCCCCGGCGACAACCCCGGCGCGTTCCAGAACGCCATGGAACAGGCGTTCTACGGCCCGCTGGGCAAGTTGACGGTGCCCAAAAACCAGCGCCATTTCGCCACGCGCCGCCAACTGCCCAAGTACGGCGGCCAAATCAGGGCGCTCAAAGACAAAGGCGCGCGGCTGGTGACGGTGTTCGGGATCGGGCGCGCGTGCCACATCGCGTTTTGGGAGCCCCATTTCGCCGCCGAGTTCAAGTCGGTGAACGAGTGGAAGGCGCAGGAATACCGGCTCGGCGCGATGCTTCATCCGATGACGATCGAGCAAAACGCCATCACCAGTTTCAAGAGCCGGACCACGCTCGTCCCCACAACGGCCAACACGGTCGGGCCGGGGCTGTTCCTCAAGTCCGACAAGATCATCGGCGGGGCCGACGGCGCGCTCGGGCGCGGCATGATGTGGCAAGGCATGTCGTTGTGGATGACGCTGCACCACGCCCCCACGCCCTGGATCCCAAGCACGTTCATGCCAACGCTGGCCGGCAAGCTGTTTTTCCTTAAAGAACTCGCCGGCCCCCTTGAACCTGAATGCAATTAATTCGGTAGGTCCGAAATTATTTCGGGCCTACAGAGGAGGATCACGATGACCGAGCGGGATCTGTTTCGCGTACGGATAGCGTTGGTGCAGGCGTTCCTGCGCGACCACCAATACGACGGCGTGCTGCTGTCGCGGGTGGATAACTTCGCCACGGCCACCGGCGGCAAGCGCAACTACGTCTACATTATGGGCGACATCGGGGTATGCTCGCTGTTCGTTACCGCCGCTGGCGACGTCTACTACGTCGGCACCAATATCGAAGAGGCCAGGGTGTTGGAAGAGGAACTGGCGGGGCTTGGGTGCAAAAGCCGCCGGTTCCTTTGGTTTGAAACCAACGCCGCCGAGGTGGTCCGGCGCGAGTTCCGCGGCAACTTCGTGTCCGACGACGGGTCGCTGGGCAAGAACGTCCACGACGAGATGGCCTACGTCCGCTCGCTGTTGACGCCGGACGAACTCGAGAAGTACCGGCGGCTGGGAACGCTGGCCGCGGAAGCCATGACGGCCGCGGTCGGGTCAGTCGAGCCGGGCATGCCGGAGTGGGACATCGCGGCGCGGCTCGTGGCGGAAGGGACGAAGCGGCGGTGCCTCGTGCCCGTATCGCTCATTGCGGCTGACGAGAGGATCGCCAAGTACCGCCACCCCATCCCGACCGAACAACCCCTGCTCAGGGCCGATACCTCCGAACGCCCGGTTCACGGGTACGTGATGATCGTCGGCTGTTTCTGGAAGGAGGGTTTGGTGGCGTCGATAACGCGGTTCCGGCAAGTCGGCGACATCCCGGCGTCGATCCACGACGCCTACGCCCGCGTGGCCGGCGTCGACGCGCTGATGCAGGAAGCCAGCGAGCCCGGCAAGACGCTGGGCGACGTGTTCTCCGCGTGCCAGGAGGCCTATGCGCGGCTGGGATTCCCGGCCAACGAGTGGCACAACCACCACCAAGGCGGGACCGCCGGGTACGCCGGCAGGACATGCAAAGCCACGCCCGGCGAGCCGTTTCCGATCCTCGAAAAAGGGTGGAGCGAGCGTGTCAAGGAAATTTCGGGCGTTTCCGTCGAGTTTGGGCAGGCGTTTGCCTGGAATCCGTCGGCGGTGGGAGTCAAGTCGGAAGATACGTTCATCTTGATGCCGGACGGGCGGAAGGAGATCGTGACTACTACGCCCACATTGCCGCGGGTTGACCTCGAGGCGGTGCTGGGACGAAAAACAACCGTGACTAAATCGGGCATCGCCGGCCCCTGAAAAGGCACACATATGGAACACGTCAAGAAGATCCGGATTGACCTCGAAACCGCACTGGCCGCCTTGCCGTGGGTCGACGTCCACACCCACATCGATGCCGCCCACCTGTCCGCACGCGGGCTCGACGACATCCTTCTCTACCACATGTCGATCAGCGACCTGTACGCCGCCGGATGCGGATGCGGCGCACGGCTCAGCGAAAATAGAACCGAAGACGAAGCCGTCTCCCGCCTCGAACAGGCCGTTCCATACCTGCCCAAGACGTTCAACACGTTCATCGCGTGGGGCATCAGGATCATCCTCGAGGACCTGTACGGCTGGCGCGAACCCGTCACACGGGACAACTGGCGCCGGCTGCACGCCCTGATCGCCGAACGCAGAGACGACCCCACATGGCCGCGCGAAATACTCAAGCGGGCGGGAATTGTCCGGTCGGCTACGGAACTGTGGCGCGGCCGCGATGGATCCGCCGACGACCTGTTCGATTACAGCCTCGAATGGGCGTTTTTCTCGCGCACCCAGTGCGGCCAGCCCGATATACCCCTGTACGAACTCGAACGGGCCTGGGCCGAAACTAAACCCGGCATACCACTCCCCGTCACGTTCGACCGGGCCGACGCGCCGCCCCTCCCGCGAACAATCTGCAACCTCGACGACCTGCACGAAGCCGTCAGCCATTACGCCGGGCTTATCCCCTACGGAAAAGTCTTCTCGACCGCCACGCATTTCTCGACCGAGATCGATTATGCCCCCGTCACCGACGCCGCGATGTCCGAGGCCCTGCGGCTCAGAGATGTCGCGACCGACAAGCAGCGCGATGTCTACGCCAGCTACATCACCCACGCCCTGCTCGACGCGCTTTCCCCGCACGGGAGCGAAATGGCGTTCCAGTTTTCGCTGGGCGCCGAGCCGTTGCCCCACGAATCCGCCAGTCTCCTCAGGCAGCGCACCATCGGCCAGTTGGCAGAACTGATCAACCGGTTCCCAAGCGTGCGGTTCGTCTGTTTTCTCTCGAGCCGGCACGCCAACCAATCCCTGTGCACCCTCGCTCGAGAACTGCCCAACCTCTCACTCGCCGGATATTGGTGGCACAACTTCTTCCCCGGAGCTATCCGCCACGTGTTCGACGAGCGGCTCGACATGCTGCCCCTCAACAAGCAAATCGGCTTTTTCAGCGACGCCTACTGCGCCGACTGGGCTTACGCCAAGGCTGTCCTAGTGCGGAAACTCATGGCCGAAGTCCTGGCGAACAGGATCGATTCAGGCCAGTACAGTTTCGACGACGCCGTCAACATCTCGCGCACCCTCGTCTACAACACGCCCCTCGAGGTGCTGGGAATCCGCCTGAAAAAATAGAACAGGATATCTCCGGACGCTGCCCTTATCGCGCCGCCGCAATGCCTTAACCTGAGACTCCTTCCTATACTCGCGGTGACGTAATCCCGAAGGGATGTGGGTGCCATAGCCGGGGGTGCGGGAGCGCGAGTCTTCGAGTGCGACCAAACCCCCGGTAGCGACGCCCCCCGCGTTATAGCCCCGCAAGGGGCGCAGGACCTTTACAGGGACGTGGTTTGGTTGTGCCGTCCGTGGATCCGGAACGTAGGTTGCCCTACCATATTTCCGTCAGGCGATTTCTTTAGCGTTCTTGACGATTTTGGATACCAGCCCGTATTGGACGGCTTCTTCGGCGGACATCCAGAAGTCGCGGTCGCTGTCGACGGCCACTTTATCGATGGGCTGGCCGGTTTCCTCGGAGATGAGGTTGTTGATCCGCTCGCGGATTTTCAGGATTTCCTGCGCCGTGATGCGGATGTCCGAGGCGACGCCGGCGGCGCCCGTGCTCGGCTGGTGCATCATGAAGCGCGTGTTGGGCAGGGTGTAGCGGTCCTGCCGAACCGCCGAGAGCATAATCGGCACGCCCATGCTGGCCACGAACCCCGCACCGATACAGATCACCTTCGATTCCACGTACCGCAGGATGTCGTAAATGGCAAACCCCACGTCCACCATCCCGCCGGGCGTGGTTACCAGTACGCGGATCGGGTCGTGCGAGTCCGAGTCCAGCACCAGCGCCTGCGTGATGACGCGTTCCCCGAGATCCTCTTCGAGGGGGCCGTTGATGAGAATCGTGCGCGCCTTCAACAGCTTGGCGCTGATGATACCAACTCCCCGTTCTTCTTTTTCTTCGTCGGGACAAGGCATGGTTATTCCCTCGTTATCGTTTCATAACAAATCGCAGTATTTTGCCATTCCGCCCCGGAACCGGTCAAAAAAGTCCGGAGTCCGGAGTCCGGAGGAACTGCAGATTTCGGATTGCGGATGAACTGCTGAGACGGAAACCGATAGGCAGTCCCAGTTGTCCCAAAGATCAAATCTGCCTCCGCCTGAATCGACAACATCCTGCTAATCCCGTTATCCTGTCGAAATGAAGAGTCTGGACTCCCCCGTCGAAACCCTCTCGGGCATCGGCCCAAAACGCGCGGGCCTGCTGGCCAACCTGGGAATCGCCACGTTGCGCGACCTGTTGTTCCACCTGCCGCGCGACTACCAGGACAGACGTCACATCACGCCGATTGCCGAAGCGCGCGAAGGCCAAACGGTGACGGTCGAGGTGGAGGTGGTGCGCGCGCGGCAGGTCCGGCTGCGTGGCCGGATGTCGTTGGCGGTGGTGACGTTGCGCGACGCGTCGGGCGAGATGCAGGCAACGTGGTTCGGCCGGGGGTTCCTCGCGAAGGCGTTCGTGGCGGGCGCGCGGGGGCTGTTCACGGGGCCGGTGGGCAAATACAAGGGCCCCGCGCTGAAAAACCCGGACTACGAGATGTTGTCCGGCGACGAGGAAGACCGCCTGCACACAGGCCGGATCGTGCCCATCTACCGGCTCACGGAGAAGGTGACCCAGCGGATGTTGCGCCGCTGGGCGTGGGAAGCCCTGAACGCGTTCGGCCCGGAACTGGACGAGCCGCTGCCCGGACGCCTGCGCGCGAAATACAAGTTCCCGGAGGTCGGCCAGGCCATCCGCACGGCCCATTTCCCGGACGAAATCGAGCTGGCCGAGAAAGCCCGTGCTCGATTTGCCTACGAGGAGCTTCTGGAAATTCAGCTTGGCGTGCTCGGTGAGCGGGCGCAACGGCTCCACGAGGAAAAGGGCATCCGGCACACTACAGACGGCCCGCTGTTGGCGGCGTTCCGCGAATCCCTGCCGTACAAATTGACCTCGGCCCAAGCCCGCGCCGTGGACGACATCCTGGCCGACCTCGAGTCGCCGCGGCCGATGTTGCGGCTGGTTCAGGGCGACGTGGGCAGCGGCAAAACCGTCGTGGCGCTCCACGCGATCGCGGCCGCCGCCGACGGCGCGTACCAGACCGCCGTCATGGCGCCGACGGAAGTGCTCGCCGAACAGCATTTCCTGGTGTTGCGCGAGATGCTCGAACCGCTGGGCCTATGGGTGGAACTGCTGACGGGATCGATACGCGGCTCGGCGGCAGTGCGGCGGCGCATTCACCGCGGCGAGGCCCACGTCATCGTCGGTACGCACGCGCTTATCCAGGAAAAGACCGAGTTCAAGCGGCTCGGGCTCGTCATTATTGACGAACAGCACCGGTTCGGCGTGTACCAGCGCAGCGAACTTGCCGCAAAGGGCACCAACCCCGACGTCCTCCACATGACGGCCACGCCCATCCCGCGCACCCTTGCCATCACCGTGTACGGCGGGATGGACATCACCGTCATCGACGAGATGCCGCCGGGCCGGCTGCCGGTCAAGACACGTCGAGTGCCTGTCGACAAAATCCCGGACCTCTACACCTACGTCGCCGAGCGGGCGCGCGAACACCTCCAGACGTACTATGTCTGCCCGCTCGTCGAGGAAAGCGACAAACGCGAGCTCGCCGCCGTCACCACGCATTTCCAGGAGCTGTCGGCCGGCCCGTTTTCGGATCTGCGCACGGCCCTGATGCACGGGCGGCTCGATCCGGATGAAAAAGACCGCATCATGCGCGAATTCAAGCAGGGCCGGATCGACGTGCTGTTCAGCACGACCGTGATCGAAGTCGGTGTCGACATCCCCAATGCTACCACCATGGTGATTGAAGACGCCTCGCAGTTCGGCCTCACCCAGCTTCACCAGTTGCGGGGCCGCGTCGGGCGTGGCAACGTGCAGTCCTACTGTTTTCTCTTGGGAACGCCGAAGACGGAGGATGGGGCGCGCCGCCTTGAAATTATGTGCAAAACAACCAGCGGGTTTGAAATTGCCGAGGAAGACCTCAAACTCCGCGGGCCCGGAGAGTTCTACGGCGTCCGGCAGGCCGGGCTGAGCGACCTTCGCGCCGCGGACCTCGTCCGCGACGGGCGCCTACTCGACCACGCCCGGCGCGACGCCCAGGATATCCTCCAACGCGACCCGGCGCTGGCCGAGCCGCAGAACGCCCTGCTCGCCCAACGCGCCACCAGGTTCCGCCAGATGCTGGCCTAGTTGGGACGCCTACATCACAATGACGGACCGTCCCTGTGGTTGATTGTTGACAACCGTGCTATAATGTAGGAGGGAAAGGTGGAGATCGAGGCGTAGTGAGGGAACCATTACGATGAAAACGACCAGAGTTTTGGCAGGACTTGCCGCGGTTGCGGCGGCCTTGATAATTGCCGGGGGGGCATTTGCGCAGACAGCCAACGCCGCCTACGACCAAGCCGCGGGTGAGGCCGTAAAACAAGCCAGGCCGGCAGATACAGCCGTAGTCACGTTTGTGGGGCGCGGCAACCGGGCAGTGGAAGTCGGTAAAGACGGTACCATAACAGAATTTACGCCTGACAAACTCGTTCTCCGAAACCGGGGCAAACGTATGATGCAGTTGCCGGCCCCGCCCGCGCCCGTACCCGCCAAACCGGACGTTCAACCAAACCTTGTGGAAGAAGCCCAAAAAGCCGCCAGAGAAGAGGGCGAGAAAGCCGTACAGGAGGCGCTAAAAGAAGCCGACGTCAAATCCATCGAGGAAATGAGAAAAAGCCGGTACATGTGGTTTTTCGACGAGACCGGCAAAGTCATGACCCAAGAAGAACTGGACCGCCGCGTCGCCGACAAGAACGTGGCCGGCATCAAAGCCATGAACGACGACCGGGACGAGTGGACTCCCCGAAGCGCTAAATCCGAGCAAAAGTAACCTGTAGTCCCAGCCCAATAAGACCATCTTTTCCGCGGCGAATTCCCCGCCAAAGGGAACGCATCCGAACCCGGGGTTTTGTCTGTTCTGAGTTGTTTTCATACGTCCATCCGGGGGACCTATCTTGATCTGGCCGCAGATGAGTCCCGGCATGGATGGTTTGATAATAACCCAGGAGGACACCCCTGGGGAAAAGGATTGCCATTAGCGGAAAGTCCCGTAAGGGACGACTGAAATCGTCCGTGTAAAAGTGGTCTGGGCGTTCCTGGAGTTGTGATGTCGCCCAACGCCGCCGTCGCCGCGCGACGTCCTTGTCGTGCCACGTCACCGTCGACCCAATGAAGCGGCGAGGACGCCGCTTCCACAAGCGCACCATGGCAAGAATTGTAAAGACCCGCGCTTTGCTGACGCGGGCCCAGCCATGTTTGATTTTCTTTTTCTGACGCGGCTTCGGGCGTAAAATGTGGCCCGACATGAGGAGTGGCGTCTGGTGTGTTGTCTGTCGTATTGGGTGGCGCTGTTTCTTTGACGCCACCCGGTGGAGCGCAATGGGAACACCGGGCAAAAGTTCGTCTTCGGGCGTCGCGCAAGGGCTGGCCCTGGTGACGGAACTCGGGCTGTCGATCGGCATCCCGATAACCCTGGGCGCCCTGCTTGGCGACTACCTGGAGCAACGCTATGGCGGACGCCGCGGGCTGCTTTTTGCGGTTGTTTTCCTCCTCGGCATTGGAGCGGGCTTATACAACGGCTACCGGTTGCTGCGCCACGCGGTGGAATCGACCAAATGAAGATACCTTTTGTTGAGCGTCGGACCCCGGCCCCACCCACCCGGCTTTCCCGCCATGAATAATTTCCGAAACCGGTTTTGCCGCCTTTCGGTTTTATTACTGGCCGGCGCTTTCCTAGTGTTGCTGCCGTTGAGCCGTGCGGCGGCCGCGGGCCTTTTTGTGGGTGGCGCGGCCAACTTGATCGTGCAGCTCGGCCGGATCAGGGCGCTCCGCCTTGCAGGGGGTTCTGTCAATGGTATAAAGTGGAGTACAACTACTTGGGGGATTTTAGGTTGGGCCGTGTACGCGGCCGTTTTTTACATTGGGTACAAGTTTGGCGACGGTCGGGCCGCAGGCATTTTGGGCACGGCGGCCGGTTTAATGATACCTCTGGCGGTGATGGTCTACACAGGCGCGACCGAAACGGCGGCTTCTTAGCCGCGTTAGGCCGCACGGGTTGAAATGGAACATCTTATAGAGCGGTTTACTTGGCATTATGTGCCATTTACCGACTATCGCATCCCGTTAGGCGGGATCAACATGTCCACGATTGTCAATACCCTGCTGGTGATGGCGCTCCTGCTCGGCGTGCTTCGGGCGCTGACCCGGCGGATGTTGCCGGCGCCAGGCCGCGGGCAGGCGTTGGCCGAATTGCTTGTGGAGAGTTGGGACCGGATGTACGCGGTGACGTTTGACGAGGTGGGAGACCCCCACTACGAAGAAAAGCGGAGGAGGCTGGTGCCGCTGCTCTCGGCGCTGTTCATATTCATCCTGATCTCGAACGCGATTGTGGCGCTGCCCGTGCCTTTCGTCCAGGAACCCACGAGCGACCTCAATTGCACGCTGGCCCTGGGGTTTTTCAGCCTCTCGTGCGCAACCGTTTATGGTATTCGCTACAAGGGCGTCCGGGGCACCTTGAAAGAAATGGCGGGCCCCCTGTGGCAAACAGAAAGCGCGGCATGGTGGGCATCGGCCGCGGGCAAGGCGTCGGCCCTGCTGTTTTTCCCGATCCACGTGATCGGCGAGGTCTCGCGGATGCTGTCGATCTCGTTCCGGTTGTTCGGCAACATTCTGGGCGGTGCGACCATCATTGCAGTGATTTTCCTGCTGGTGCGCGGGCTTTTTGTCCCGCTGATCATGGACAGTTTCTTCCTGGCGTTTGAAGCCGCCGTACAGGCTTACGTGTTTTCCATGCTGACCCTTGTTTACGTAGCGGTAGCCACAGAATGAGATTGCCTGCCGCCTGGATAAATCCGGCGCCCGCTGCGCCGGCAACATCAAATTGTAGAAAGGATTGCCCCTATGGATGTGAGTACTGCATTGACTCTACTGCAAGCGACGGTGGCCCAGGCCGCGCAGACAGCGCCCACCGGCCTCGATCTACGCGCCATAGCCGGCGTGGCCGCGGCGGCTTTTGCAATTTCGTTTGGCGTAATCGGGGCGGCGCTCAGCGAGGGCTACGCCACCGCCCGCGCCTGCGAGAGCATTGCCCGGAACCCGCAGGCTGCCGGGGCTATTACGCGCACCATGTTGATCGGCCAGGCCATCACCGAGTCCACCGCCATTTACGCCCTGTTGATTGCGCTGCTGATCCTGGTGTTGGCTGTTTGAATCAACCGGCCGCGAAAGCAGACCCGACATGGTTTCCCTGAACCTCACTTTTGTGGTGCAACTGGCGTTGTTCCTGGTTTTCTACGCCGTGTCCCGCCGTCTCATTTTTGAGCCGCTCCACCGCCTGATGCTCGAGCGTCAGGCCAGAATCCGGCACGAAGAAGATCTGGCCAAAAAAGACCAGCAAGAATCCGAGCGGCTGCAAGAACTCGAGGCGGAGCGGCTCGCGGCCGCCCAGCAGCAGGGCGCGCAGCGCCTCCGCGATGCACGGTTCAACGCCTACCGGCAGAACCGCATCGAGGCCGACGAACGGCGCCAGAACGCCGACGCCGAGGTGGCCGCATTCCACGCGCGGGTTCAAAACCAAATCGACGGCGAGCAGGGGCGTTACAGCCAGGTGCTCCCGGACCTGGTCGAGGCCATGGATCGCCAGGTCAACGTAGAAGGGAGCCTGATGTGAGACCTGTCAGGCGGTTCCTTCTGATTTCGCTTGCGGCCTACGCGGTGCTTGCGGCGATCGGGCTTGTCTGGTTGCGGTCGTCCGACCTGTCCAAGCGGTACCTGGCGCAAAACCAGGCCGCCCACGAACGATTTGTAGCCATAACCAAGGATCCCGCCTTTCAGTTGTTCCGGGAACGGCCGCACCTTTATTCGCCGGAAGATGCGCGCCACGAACAACTGGCGTTTGTCCAGGCGTACCAGGCGCACCCCGAATACCGTGCGGAGCGGCTGCGGATCGAGGCGTTCACGCTGTACTTTCATGTCTTGAACGGCGTGACGTTCCTGGTGCTGGTGATCCGGTTCGCGTATCGGCCGACACTCAATTACCTGGACAAGCGGGTTCAGGATATTAAGGCCCAAATGACCAACGCTTCCGGAACCCGCACTGCGGCTATGCACCGGCTGGCCGAGGTCCAGGCGGAGGCCGACCAATGGCCGCAGAAGGAAGCCAAAATAAGAGCCCGCGCCGACGAGGCCATAAACGCCAGCCTGGTCCAAATCCACGAGGAAGCCCGGCTGGCCCGAATACAGCTTGCCCGCGAAACCGAAGATCGCAAACGCGCCGAACTCTTTCGGGCCGCCGCCTTGATTAAGCAGGAGTTGGTGTCTCAGGCCGTCGAAACGCTCGAGGCGCGTTACGCGGCGGAAACCTCGGAGCGCGACTTGCGGGATAAGGTAGATGAGTTTGTGCGCCTGCTGGATCTGATTGCATGAGAAAATCGCTCCTCATAGAACGTTACGCAAAGGCACTGGGAGAGTCGCTGGCCGGACCCGATGTCTTGCGAAACACAACCAAGGCCCTCTCGGGGCTGGCGCTGTTTTTTGAGCGCACACCCTCGCTCAGGAACGCACTGGGAAACCCCGCCCACGCTATGAGCCGGCGCCGGCAAATCCTCGACTTGGTCCTCGATAATCACCAAGCCGACCAACCGCTGCGCAACTTCATGCACGCCCTGCTCGACCGAAACAGAATGGCCCTGTTGCCCGCCATCGCCGAGCAGTTTGATCGCAGCATCGACGAGTTGCTCAACACCGTCGATGTGCGCGTCGTGACAGTCATCCCGCTGGCCGAAGACGTCCGTGGGCGGCTGGTGAAGGCACTGGAACGGCTGGCGGGGAAAACGGTGCGCTTGCGCAATGAGCTAGACCCGGCCATCGTCGCAGGCCTCATTGTCTACATGTGGGGCGTCTATTTTGATTTCAGCCTGCGCACGAGGCTCGAACGGCTCAAGCAACTGTTGCTTGCGGAGGAAAAGACGCAGTATGGATATTAAGGCCCGAGCCGACGAACTCAGCGAACTGATCCGCCGCCAAATCAGCGATTTCAAGTGGAGCATCGACATCGCCGAAGTCGGAACCGTCGTCCAGGCCGGCGACGGCATCGCCTCGATCTACGGGCTGGAAAAAGCGATGGCCGGCGAGTTGCTCGAGTTCCCCCACGATGTGACCGGAATGGTGTTCAACCTCGAAGAAAACAACGTCGGCGCGGTCCTGTTGGGCGACTTCGACAAGATCGGCGAAGGCGATACCGTCAAACGCACCGGCCGGATTGCTTCGGTGCCGGTGGGCGAGGGACTGATAGGGCGGGTCGTCAACGCATTGGGGCAGCCGCTGGATGGCCGCGGCCCCATCGACGTCACCCGCTACAATCCCGTCGAGCACATCGCTCCCGGAATTGTCGAGCGCCAGCCCGTCCGACGGCCCCTGCAAACCGGCATCAAGGCCATCGACTCCATGACGGCCATTGGCCGCGGCCAGCGCGAGTTGATTATCGGCGACCGCCAAACCGGCAAGACCGCCATCGTCGTCGACACCATCATCAGCCAGCGCAACAGCGACGTGATCTGCATCTACGTCGCCATCGGCCAGAAACAATCAAGCGTGGCCCGGGTGGTGCAGGACCTGGTGGCGCATGGCGCGATGGACTACGTGATCGTGGTGCTGGCGTCGGCCTCCGAATCCGCCCCCATGCAGTATCTGGCCGCGTATGCCGGGTGTGCCATGGGCGAATATTTCCGCGACAAAGGCCTCCACGCCCTCGTCGTCTACGACGACCTCAGCAAGCACGCCGTCGCATACCGGCAGTTGAGCCTGCTGTTGCGCCGCCCGCCCGGCAGAGAGGCTTATCCGGGCGACATTTTCTACCTGCACTCGCGGCTACTCGAGCGCGCCGCCACCCTCAACGAACATCACGGCGGCGGCACCCTGACCGCCCTGCCCATCATCGAAACCCAGGCCGGCGACATCTCCGCCTACATCCCCACCAACATCATCTCGATTACGGACGGACAGATCTTCCTCGAGTCAAGCCTGTTCTACGCGGGCGTCCGGCCCGCCATCAACCCCGGCATCAGCGTGTCCCGCGTCGGCGGCGCCGCGCAGACCCCCGCCATGAAAAAAGTCGCCGGCATGTTGCGCCTCAACCTGGCGCAGTACCGCGAGCTCGAGGCCTTTGCCCAGTTCGGCACCGAACTCGATGCCTCGACCCGCGCCCAGTTGAACCGCGGCGCGCATCTGGTCGAGATCCTCAAACAGCCGCTGTACCAGCCGCTGCCGATCGAAAAACAAACCATCATCATCCACGCCGCGGCCTCCGGCTTCCTGGACGACATCCCGCTCAGCGAGGTCGGAACGCTTGAACAGGAACTCTACAGCTACCTGGATACACAGCACGCCAATCTGCTTAGCGAACTCGCCAAAACCGGCGAACTTTCCGACCAACTAATGGCCGCCATTGATAACGCCATCCGCACCTTCCTCGAAACCGTCTGGCACGAAGGCAAAGGCCGCCGATGAACCTCCAAGAAATCAGACGCCGCATCAACAGCGTAAAAAACACGCAGAAAATCACGCGCGCCATGAAAATGGTGGCCGCGTCAAAGCTGCGCAGGGCCCAGGAAGCCATCCGGCGAACCCGACCATACGCCCATAACATGGGCGACCTCACAAAGGCGCTCGCCTCGCGCGCCGACCCCGAAAAACACCCCCTGTTACGGCCCGGCAGCGGCAGCACGGTCGGGCTGGTGGTCGTGACCTCCGACAGGGGTTTGTGCGGCGGGTTCAACGTCAACATCATCAACGAAACAATGCGGGCGATACACGAGGAGTTCGCCGGCAGGCCCGTCGAACTGATTGTCATCGGGCGCAAAGGCGTCGACACGTTCAAACGGCGCAACGTGACGGTTCGCCGGGCGTTTCCGGGCCTGTTTGACCGGTTCAGCGTGAATTCCGCTTCCGCCGTTGTGGATGATTTCGTGCAGCGGTTCACGGGTGGCGAGTTCAGCGAGGTCTATTGCGTCTACAACGAGTTTAAGACGGCCGTCACACAGCGGGTCGTGCTCGAACGGCTGCTTCCTTATCCGTCTTTGGAGGCCGCGGAAACGTCACAGGTTGACTATATTTTCGAGCCGTCTGAAGACCAGATCCTGTTTCAGTTGCTTGTAAACAACGGCTACGTCCAGATGTACCGGATCCTGCACGAGTCCGCGGCCAGCGAGCACGGCGCACGGATGAGCTCGATGGACTCGGCTACCCGCAACGCCGGCGACATCGTCGGAAAGCTAACGCTGACATACAACAAGGCGCGCCAGGCGGAAATCACACGTGAAGTCACCGAGGTGATCAGCGCCGCCGAGGCCGTATAATGCAAACTATAAGCAAAAAACGGGGACTGACTCGCTTTTCTCGGCAGTTTGAGAAAAGCGTGTCTGTCCCCGCTTTTCGCGGACCTACCTTCATCGTTTACGGGCGAGGCAAAGCTTCAGGGCAGAATTTGCGAGGCAAGCTTGAAGGAATGCGGGAATGAATAAGGGCACGGTAGCTCAGGTCATCGGGCCGGTGGTGGACGTGAAGTTCGGGCCGGGGCAGTTGCCGGCCATCTATCACGCCCTCGAACTGACGCGGCCGAACGGTAAGGTGCTAGTGCTCGAAGTGGCCCTGCACCTGGGCGAGAATCTTGTGCGCAGCATCGCCATGGACAGCACCGACGGCATCGCCCGTGGCATGGAAGTGGCAGACACCGGCGCGTTCATCACCGTCCCCGTCGGCCCCGAGGTTCTCGGCCGCATCATGAATGTAATCGGCCAGCCCGTCGACGAAAAAGGGCCCATCGAGGCCCGCGAACACTGGCCGATCCACCGTCCCGCCCCCGAGTTCGACAACCTCGACACCCGAACCGAAATCTTCGAAACCGGCATCAAAGTCATCGACCTGCTCGCCCCATACAGCCGGGGCGGAAAAACCGGCCTGTTCGGCGGCGCGGGCGTCGGCAAAACCGTCTTGATCCTCGAGCTCATTCACAACGTCGCCACGAAGCATGGCGGGTTCTCCGTATTTGCCGGCATCGGCGAACGCACCCGCGAAGGCAACGACCTGTGGCTCGAAATGACCGAGTCCGGCGTGCTCGACAAGGCCGCGCTGGTCTACGGCCAGATGACCGAACCACCCGGCGCGCGGGCACGCGTCGGCCTCACCGGGCTGACCGTGGCCGAATTCTTCCGCGACCAACTCGGCCAGGACGTCCTGCTGTTTATCGACAACATCTACCGGTTTTCGCAGGCCGGCTCGGAGGTCTCGGCGCTGCTGGGCCGGATGCCCAGCGCCGTCGGGTACCAGCCGACGCTGGCCACGGAGATGGGCGAGTTGCAGGAGCGGATCACCTCCACCAAACAAGGCTCGATCACGTCCGTCCAGGCCGTCTACGTCCCCGCGGACGACCTTACCGACCCCGCGCCCGCCACCGCGTTCGCCCACCTTGACGCTACCACCGTGCTGTCGCGCCAGATCTCCGAGTTCGGCATTTACCCCGCCGTCGACCCACTCGACTCCACCAGCAGGATCCTCGACGCACGCATACTCGGCGACGAACATTACGATATCGCCCGCGGCGTCCAAAAGGTTCTCCAGCGGTATCGCGACCTCCAGGACATCATCGCCATCCTCGGCATGGACGAACTGTCCGAGGAAGACAAAATCATCGTCAACCGAGCCCGCAGAATCCAGCGGTTCCTCTCGCAACCCAATTTCGTCGCCGAACAGTTCACCGGCATGCCCGGCAAATACGTCCCGCTCCGTGAGACGATCCGCAGTTTCGCCGAGATCCTGTCCGGCCGGCACGACGCCCTGCCCGAGGCCGCGTTCCTGTATTGCGGCCCAATCGAAGACGCGGTCGAAAAGGCCCGCCGCATGAGGACGGCCTGACCGTGCCCGGCCCATACGGAGATTTGCTAATCCTTGAAATTTCCGCCCTCGACCGCGACCCGGTCCGGCTCGAAGTTGCCGACGTCTCCCTGCCCGGCACCGAAGGCGTATTTACCGTCCTCCCCGGCCACGCGCCTATGGTGGCCACCATCACGATAGGCGTATTGACCGCCACCCTCTTGTCGGGCATCCGCCACTCGTTCGCCGTCAGCAGCGGGTTGGTCCACGTCATCCAGAACAAAGTCCTCGTCCTGACGCAAACCGCCGAAATGGACACCGAAATCGACCTCGATCGTGCCGAAGCCGCACAAAAATGGGCCGAGCAGGAAATCGACAAGGCAAAAGGCACCGCCGACGTCGGCGTCGCAGAAATCGCCCTCAAACGAGCCATCATACGCATCCGCGCCCGACACGGCGAATCCGCCGGCACATAGCGAAAAACGGGAACTTGGCTCGCGACGCCTCCGGCAGTTTGGGGTTTTCCTTGAAAATTAGCAGTCTATCTGCTATTATTCAATCATGATAAAGGTCCCAAGATACCGCCTTTTGGAGTCGGTTGAGTGCGAACTCGGGCGGTTTCCCGTTGTCCTGCTGCTTGGGCCGCGTCAGTGCGGGAAGACGACGCTGGCTCGCGAAATCGCCGAGATCCGCGGCGCCCACTACTACGACCTTGAGGACCCGGAGAATCCGCTCTTGCCGGAGTCGGCCGGCATAACACTTCGCGCGCTGGAGGGGCTGGTCGTCATTGACGAGTTCCAGCGGATGCCTCAACTTTTCAACCTGCTTCGCGTCCTGGCTGATCGGCGCCCGTTGCCGGCACGTTTCCTGATTCTGGGGAGCGCGTCCCCCGATCTGGTCAAGGGGGTTTCAGAAACCTTGGCGGGCCGTGTGGCGTATGTGGCCATGGGTGGTTTCGATCTTGGCGAGGTTGGCAGTGACTCGTGGCGGAACCTGTGGATACGGGGACGGTTTCCGGATTCATTTCTGGCGCCGGATGATTCTCACAGTTACGACTGGCGGCAGAACTTTATCCTGTCGTTCTTGGAGCGAGACATTCCTCAGTTGGGCATCCGGGTCCCCGCGTCGACACTCAGACGTTTCTGGACGATGCTGGCTCATTGGCACGGCCAAACATGGAATGCTTCGGAACTGGCTCGAGCCCTCGGCACGCGTGAGAACACCGCACGGCATTATCTGGACATCTTGTGCGGCGCTTTCATGATCAGGCAGTTGCAGCCGTGGCTCGAGAACGTGGGTAAGCGGCTCGTCAAATCGCCAAAGATCTATTTCCGCGACACCGGGCTGCTCCACACGTTGCTCGGGCTTGGCAACCTTGACCAGGTATTGGCTCACCCCCGCCTTGGGTTCTCCTGGGAAGGCTTCGCCCTCGAAGAAGTGCTCTGCCGGCTCAACGTGGAGCAGGGCGCTTATTTCTACAAGACGCATGGAGGGGCCGAATTGGACCTCTTGATCATGCAAACCGGAAAGAGATATGGCTTTGAGTTCAAATTCCAGGATGCCCCCCGCCTAACCAAGGCCATGCACGTCGTCCTGGACGACCTCAGGTTGGACCGTCTCTTCGTGGTCTACCCCGGCTCTCAAAACTATGCCTTGGACGAGCGTATATCGGTCGTGCCGCTTAGTACTCTAAAGGAAAACTTGGCCTAAAGCGGGTGAATTCGGCCCGCCTGCGCATGACCGGCTACAAACCACGTTTCCCAAATGACGCGTGTCCTGTGTTGGAGATCGGCAACCTTTCCTTCCCAACGGGACACGCCGGTTGAAGTCCCACTGTGAATCGTGGTCAAATGCCAAGGCAGCCACGGGCACAAAAACGGAGGGATGAATCATGTGTACACATTGCACGCGTCGGCATTTTCTAGGGGTAAGCGCGGCGACCGGGATAGCGCTGGCTACGGGCCATTTGGCGGTTGCCGCGAATGCGCCGACGTCCGCGGCCGCTACTGATTCAAAGGTCCGAATCTGTGCCATCATTGCCGGCAAGCCGGGGGAGATCAGTTGGAACCCGTCCGAAGCGGAAATCACGGCTGCGCGGGACCGCCTGGCCAAAGCAGAAAAAAACCTTGGCAACGTCGAATTCGTTGTCGGCCAGGCAAATAATGCCGAGGAGACCGCTCAGTTGCTGGACCAAGCCGGGCCCGACGCGCCCGTGCTCGTGATCAGCGCACACATCTTCGGGCCGACAAAGGTCATGCCGACCATCTTCGAACAGCGCCGGCCGGCCGCCTTGTTTCACCTCCCGGTCGTTGGCGGGCACGACTGGTGCCTGGTGAAGCCGTGGCGCGAGGAAGGCAACCGGGTCACGCTCTTTAACAGCAGCGACTACAACGAACTGGAGCGGGCTGCGGCACTGCTTCGGGTGGTTCCGCTGTTGCGACGAAGCCGGGTACTCGTTTCTCCGCCGTTCAAGGGCACGCCCGAATCCTATGCGCCGGATAAGGTCAAAGAGCGGCTTGGGGTCGAACTCGTGCAGATCGCCGATGGGCGTTATGACGAGGTTATGGCGAATGTGGACGCTGCCGCCGCAGAGACCGAAGCGAAGACGTGGCTTGACGAGGCACAGAGTATCGTCGAACCGGCCCGCGAGGACGTTGTCAAGGCCGCCAAGGCTAGCCTGACCTTGGACCAGTTGATCGCCGAGAACCACGCTGACGCGTTGTGCGTCGGGACATGCATGGGCTGGCTCAACCGCGGTTTTCCATGCCTGGGCTTTTCGCGCCTTAACGACCGCGGAATCCCCGCCGCCTGCGACGGGGACGTGGACTGCGTCCTCACCATGTTGATGTTCCAGCACGCGCTGAACCAGGCCGGTTTCCTGGGCAACGCGGCGGGCGTGGATACGTCCAAGAACGCGTTTCACCTCTCCCACTGCTCAGCCCCGCTGCGAATGGAAGGCCCTGAGAGCCCCAGATCACCCTACCTGCTTCGCCGGCATGCGGAGGTCCGTGGCGGCGCAGTGACCGAAGTCCATTATCGCATCGGACAGAAAGTCACCTTCACCAAACTGGTCCACCTTGACACCCTGTTGATGTTTACCGGAAAGATCATCGAAGTCCCCGAGGTTCCCAAAGGCCAAGAACGGGGTTGCCGGACCGAAATCGCCGCCGAGGTAAATGACGCAGACAAGCTGCTGGAAAACTGGGGCGGCGGGGCACTGGGCGCGAGCGCCAAGGACTACTACGCCTCGTTGCACCGGGTGGCCTACTACGGCGACCATACCCAAACCATCCGGCACTTGGCCCACCTGACTGGAATGAAGGTCGTCGAGGAAGTCTGACCGAACAAGACAATCGAATCTGGAACTCAGGAACTCAGGAAGCAGACAGCCGCGCGATCGCAGACCTTCCCTGATCTCATGAGTTCCAGATTTTCCTGACTTTGAAGCCGCGTTTTCATCTGGCTGTTTGCGGATTCCAATAAGAATCGGATTACAGTCCGCACAACGCGTAGATCGTGCCGGCATGGTCTCCCACGAGGATAGACGCTTCGCCGCGGCCTTCGATGTCGGCCACAATCGGCGGCCCCAGGGTTTCCGGTGCTTCCCAACGCCACAGCACGTGTCCCGCGGCCGTGTCAGTGGAGGTGGTGAAAAAAGGCGGTGGTTGTACTAAGGTTGCGGGGCACGTCTCCATACGAGGTTTCCTCGCTCATCGATTCCCAAGTTTCGGCGAAGGTGCTCGTTGAGGCTAAGGGCGCTCCCCATCGCGCTGTACAGCGAGTAACTATCCCCTGACGATTCGTAGCCAAAAGGCTGACCCGTGAACGGGTCCAAAGGGATTGACCCGCCCAGCGTCGGCGCAACCCCGTTCAGCGTCGCGGGATATTCGCCGTTTTGCGCGTGATACTGCTCGATGGCGAGTCCCAGGCTCATGAGGCCCAGATAGGCCTCGTGCCGGGCTTGGGCTTCTGCGGCCCGGGTCAGCGCCGGCAGCACCATCCGCGACATAACCCGCGTGCGCGGCAAGCCCTGGATATCCGCGTCGATTTGGTCGAACACCGGCTTGGCCTCGTAGTAGGGCAGGGCGGCGGCCTCGCCTATCCGCCCGATGATGTCCGCGTAAGCCTCTTCGTCCATGTTCAGCCAAGGCCGGGCGACGGGACTGCCGTAAATGCGCATCAGGAAACCGTTCCAGGGATCGGACGAGGAGTAGATGACTTGGTTGATGTTGCCGCTCCGGATTTCCTCAAAAGCACCCAGCCCGAAAAAGCCTTCTCCGTTGAACGAATTGGCGAAGGCCTCCCGCTGACCTGCCCGGGAAGCGTACTCAATGAGTTCCCTGGCCGCCTCGGGCGGCAATTCCTCACCGGGAATCGACGCGCTCACTGTTTCGTACACAATGCCGTCCATGGTAATACGGACCAGTTGTGAGATGAGGATGGGCTCCTTGTCGAGGGCGTCGGCAAGCTTCATTGTGGCCAGCAGGTCTTGTACCGCTTCGCCGTACTCGCCCCGGTCGGCCTGCATCACGGCATCCGCCGCCAGCAGGCGCGCACAATCCCGAAGCTGCGCAAGATGTGGCAGCTCCATCGCAAACCCTTTCGAGAAATCTAACTCGTATACCGGCCCGCCCGATCGGGCCAGTTCGCGCAACTCGCGAATCACGTCGCTGCAAGCCGACAAATACTCCTTGATCTTCTCGCGGTCCGCGTCAGTCCACTCTGAGGTTTTCTTTGCGACAATCTCCTCCACCTCCTCCCAGGATGGATCGGCCTGCATGACCCTCCGTTTCTTGAATACATCCTCAAAACGGGCAATGCTTTCTTCTTCTGAAGGTCCTGCATCGGGCATTTCAATGGACGGCTGTACGGGCGCGGCTTTCCCGTTTGGAGATGTCCCCGATACGAGGCTTTGGGCCACGTGCGGGTCGAGGGCTGCCGCGGTTTTGGCTCGGAGTTTTGACACGGCGGCGGCGCGGTTCCCTTCCGTGACGAGATAGCCAATCGTCGCAGCCACCCCGATGGCGGTCACGCCAACCATTCCGATCAACCATTTATCCCGGGACGCGGCCATTGTTCCCTTCCTCCTGAATGAGTATGACTGCCGTACTGAACCTCGATCAACCGTAGCGAGTCAGTAGTGCATCACTGGGGCATTTTAAGGTTGAGATGCGTCACGCGCCGAAACTGTTCGATTAAACGTAGAAGAGGCTTCTAGCCTCTTGCTCTCCACGGCCAAGCCGCAAGCACGCGGCAAGATGCCGCGTCTACTACCTACTGAAGCCGCTGCAAAAAACGCGGGCTACGGAATTGCAATGTGAAGGCCATCCTCGTTACGGGCGGCGGCAAAGGCCTGTTTGAGCCAAGTCGACTCGCTCGCGTCCACGCTCAGGTTGTGTGCAGTGACCTCGCGATCACCAAGCACGGCCAGCCATTGGGGTACGTCGCCGTAACGCAGGATAAACGGGATGATCGGCAGGCCGTCCGGTTGGTCCCGCCAATTCCTGTAGGTTTCGTACCGGCAACCGTTCAGATCCACGTCCAACACGCGAATTCGGGGATCGAGGATGCCGGCGAAAACGGCCGCCAGACCCAAGTATGCCGTGCCGTGAGTCTCGATGCGGACCGATTCGAGGTTCGCCGCCGGATACTGCTCGAGCGCCTGCAGCACGCTCCGGATGTCCGACACGGCCATGCCCACAATCGGCCGCCCCCACACGATGCCGTTGCGCTCCCAGGCCCAGAGCAGATGATTCAGTTGGTCTTCGGGTTTCTCATAAGCGCTCAGGTTCGAAGCGACGTTATGCTTGACAAGGTCCGGTCCAATCTTGCCCGCAAGTCCCGCAAGGTCGTACACGCCCGTGAAACGGATGTCGGCCAGCACAACCAATTCGCCTTTCATTGCGCGTTCAACATATGAGCCGGCCTTGTCGCGGCCAGTCGAACCGCCGCTTCGAAGCACGAGTGAGACGGGCCACGGGCGCGCTGCATCGCCGGCAGGCCGAACGATGAGCCCCGGCAAGCGGAGATCTCCCTCCGAAGGGAAAAGTACTTGTTCGACGAGTGCCCCGCCGTCGCGTCGCGCCTCTCCCAACTCCATTCCCTTGCGGGCGGTAGGGAGCCGGGCGTCCAATCCCAGCAATTGCGGAAGCACGCCAGCCATTTCCTTCTGATAGGGTGCCCAGTCGGCTTGCGTATCGAGATTCCGCTGCACAAAGTGGAACCGCTCGCGAAATATCGTCGATAGATGGCTGAGGCCCTTGTTACGCGGATTGTCGATGGGCAGGTCGTTTATGGTTTCCGGCGGAGAGATGGTCACGACCTCTTTGGGCTCGTCCGGAATGGGCTGCTTGAAGTCGCCGTCGTTCCTGAGCCATTTCTCCATCCACCAGTAGGTCCGCTCCCTCTTTGGCTGATCGTACGCGTGCTCGGTAGGCCAGTATGTGCAACTCGCACGGTCAGGGTGGCCGTTGGCGCGGTATAAGTCCAATATCGTGGGGTAGTTGTCGTGCGGGAAGTGGCGCGTCCAATCGTTCATGACGAGGTACTGTATGGGGCGCGGGAAAGCCAGTGCGCTGATCTCGGGCCAGTCGGTGTAGGACATGACGTTGGGCCAGTGGTTGCACTCACAATGCGCAGCATGGGGAAACATAATCTCCCGGTAGTCGCATGTGAGCCCGACAATGGTGGCGGCTTGCACGCGGGCGTCCAACGCGGTGACCATCTGTGTCTGAAGACCGCCGCCCGATGCCCCCGCCACGCCGATCCGCTCGGGATCGACCTCCGGCAGCGATTGCAACAAATCGATACCCCGCATGTTGGTCCAGATCATGTGCGTTTGATGCGAAATCCCCAAGGCAAGGTCCTCGTAATGGTTTTGCTTCGGGCTCAACACGACATAACCCATCTTGGCGAGAACAACGCAGCGTTTCTGCACGTCGGGGGCCGCGTAACCCTCTTTCCAGTGACCGTGCGGGCACAGCATCCCCGGCGCGGGCCGGTCGACGAACTCCTTGGGCGTGAACAGCAGTCCGGACGTATACACACCCGGCCACAGTTGGTACTCGATCTTTTCGATCGTGCACCACGGGTGATCGATGGGCGCCGACTTGTGAACATCCAGATCGATCCGTTCCGGCAGAGGATCGAGGCCCACGTCGTTCAGCAACCTCGAACGCAGCTCCTGCTGGCGGGCAGTCAACGCGTCTCCCGTTAACACAGGGAACGGTTCAGGGACGGACATGGCCTCAAAGTAGGCCGTCAACGCTGTCGCCGCTTCCCGGCCCGTTACGGGCGATTGAGCATGCACCGCCGCCGTCCCAAGTATCATCAGGACAAGACACGTAGCCGGAACGGACGCCCGGCGCACCTTCAGACGAACTGCCGGCTTGAAAAGGCTCACATACACCAGGAGCACCTCCTGTCGGGTACGGTGTTGCGTTCAAGCACGTACAGACAAAACTCACACACCATCTGGAACTCAAGAACCCAGGAAACAGACAACTGCGCGAATACCAACCTTCCTGATTTCCTGAGTTCGAGATTCTCTTGGTTTTGGAACCGTAATTGTATCTGTTTGTTCGCGAATTGGTATGAGTCACAGCATTTAAGCGCCTTGAGAGTACCAGATTGCATACGGCTTGTAGTACCAGCGTTTCCCGCGCCCGCGTGGCAATAGACCGCGGGACCTGGCCCTACCCGCGCAAGGCGTAGATCGTGCCGGCCTGGTCTCCCACGAGGATAGACGCCTCGCTCTTGCCTTCCAGGTCGGCCACAATCAGCGGGCCGAGGGTTGACGGCGCTTCCCAACGCCACAGCACGTGTCCCGCGGCCGTGTCTGCGGCGGTGGTGACGGCGCAGAGGGTTGTACCTGCGGTCGCGAGGATATCGCATCGCCCGTCGCCATTGATGTCGGCGCTGGCCACGCCCGTAAGCGTGCCCGGCAAGGGCGGCGACATGGTCCATTCGACGGTGCCCTTCCGCACGTCGTAGCATCGCCAGCCGTCGCCAAAACCTGTGCCCATCGTCTCGAGCGCGCCGTCCCCGTCAAAATCGCCGAAGGCGAACAGTCCCAGCCCTTTTCCCGATTCGTCGGACCAGACCAGTTGTCCGGCGTGGTCGATCAGCGCGGTCAAGTCGGTGCCCGCCATGAACAGATAAGGTTTGGCCTCGAGGCCCGCCAACTCAGGCATGGCCACGGGCCGGCCCCAGTACACGGGATTATCCTTGACCGTGGGCCAGCTCGTATCCCGCTTGAGCAACAGTTCGCCCGTTGCGCCATCGAGTACATAGAGCAGCGAAGGATAGAACGAGGCCACGTCGTCCAGCCCGTCGCCATCGAAGTCGGCGAGCGCAAAGGCCGTCCCGCCCACTCCGCGGTTCTGGTGCGGGGTCGCTTGACGCCGTTGCCGCCAGCATTCCCGACCGTCCTGGCCTGACAACAGCGCCGTCTCTTCGCTGTGCATCATAGACCGGCGCACGGTCACCAAGACGTCCATGCGCTCAGGATGCGTGAAGTGGCCCGCTTGCCACAACACAATCCCGCCTACGTTCCAGGTAGGCAGGTCCCCGGGAATGTCGGGAAAATCGTGATGCCAAACCTCTTTGCCGGTGACTACGTCTTCCGCCACAAAACGGGCGCAGCCTTCCGGGGCTCTGGCGGCATACAGCAACGCCCTGCGTCCGTCGCCCGCGAGATCGGCAAGCACCGGCCCCGGCGAAATCGATCCTTCCCACGAGGTGTCCTGCACCCTTCCGGTTGTGCGGCGCACTATTTCCGCCGGTTGGTCTCCGCGCGGTGGATGCAACAGCACGATTTCCTCGCCACTGCCCCGGACAACCACGACAGGTTGCGCGTCCGCGCGCGCGTTTTCCTGCCCAGCCCACACCACCGCCGGAGGCGCCAGCGATACCCCTGGATGTTGGGTTGCCTGCATGTCCACGCGGCCCTGGACAGTGAGGGTTTGCCCGGCGCGTGACTGAAAAAGCAGCGACCCAGAACCGTCAATCGCCAGACCGGACAGCCCCGCGCCTGTAACCGAGCCCTCCTGCCGGAATCCATTGTCCCACCGGGCGAGCGCCAGGACGGACTCGGTCCTCAATGCCGCGACGAACCCCCGGGACGAAGCTCGCGCCAGCACGGTTTCCTGGCCCAGCGTTGCCCCGGCGTATACGTGCTCCGCTACGGGTGCGCGATGATGCTCCCAGGCCCTGCCCGACGATTGCCAGACGCACTCCAATCTGTTCGCGCCCGCCCCTGCGCGCCATTTCCACACCCGGATCGGGCCCCACTGCGCCACGGCCGCCCCTTGGGTATCGGTGGTCAACAGTTCGGCCCGGCCGTCGCCGTCCACGTCCATGGCTGCTTCGAAATAAGCGTCGTCAAGCTCCGCTTTCACCACCCCGGTCAGCCCGTCGCGCACGTGCGCGTGCCAACGACTGTCGCGCCGCTCGTTGTAGCCGCTCCATATCACCTCCGCCACGCCGTCGCCATCCATGTCCGCCACGCAAGTCGGCCTCACACGCACGATCGTGCTTGGATCGTCGATGATCAACTCGATTTCCTGTTTCCACAGCAGTTCGAGACGCCCTTCCCGAAACCCGAGCACGTCCACGTGCTTGGCGAAATCCGCCAACACTACAAATTCCCACAACCCGTCTCCGTTCAAATCGTGCGCGCCAAAATAGCCATAGTTTCGGCCCGGCGTGAACTTGCATCGCTGTTCAAGCCGGCCCGTGGCCGCGTCGAAAAGATGCAGGGCGTACCATGGCAGCACGGCGATCTCGAGTTGGCCGTCATGATCGTAATCTTCCGCCAGCAGGCCCACGTTGCTCGTGTTGCCGCCGGGCCGCCAGTCGCTTTCCCACTGCACTTGCCACACCCCGTCTTTCCACGCCCGGCACACCACCCGGAAATCCTTGTCGTATTGGCCCCGGGGCCGCATTTCATAAACCACTTCTTCGACGCCGGGTATCTCCGGCAAGACGTCCGCCAGTACCCGCGCCGATACGTTTTCCGGGCGCGGCTGAACCTTGCCATCGAGTAATACGTCCCTCGCCTGCGGATACCACCTCGCCATATCCGGCAACGATTGCGGCAGGCCGGCCGTCTCCACCGCAACAGTGTGTTCCGCGATTCCGTCCAACGCCAGCGATCCCAGCGCCAACACCGTTCCCACGTCGTACTGCCACGCCACCCGCGGCGACTCGATATGGCCCTTGAGCGGCGAGTACGAGAGCCGCGTGCCATCGCGCTTTTCGCACGGCCATTCCGCGGCATTGGGAAATGCCGACGGCTTCGGAAACGCCGGTTCCGAGTGACCCGCGATGCAGACAGCAAGAGCCGCCAACGCCGCGCACAATGTTCTGCGCGTCATCACCGCTGTTCTCCCGGCGCAGACTCCGCCGCCCGTTCGCGAAACGACCAACCGCGCATGCGGTCGATTTCGCGGCGGCTGCGGTTCTTATAGTCCCGCAGTTCTTCCATGCCGTAGCTCTTCGCCAACGCGCGGGCACTGACGCCGGGCTTAATGGCCTTCAACACAAACCACTGTTCCTGTTCGAGCCATCGGTCCTCCTTCACCTCGTCCGCATGTTCCTTCAGCACCTTCTTACGGCCTTCCATATTAAAGTTCTGATGATAAATCCCCCGGTCGAGATCCAGCGTTATCCGGCTCACATTGGTCTTCTCGCCCTTCTCATATAACAGCCGCTCGCCCGTGATGTCATAAACCAGGCAATCCGGGATTAAAGTCGCGGTGACGATATAAAAATGATAGTTCAGCGCGTGCGCCTGCAGTTGAGTCCCCGCGGAATACGCGCTGGGCCATACCACCAACTCGGCCCCCTGGTCGGCCAGGGATTGCCACACCTCCGGAAAATTCGCGTCAAAACAAATCGCGATACCCAGCTTCCCGAAATCCGTGGCGAAAACCGGCGCCGATTCACCCACGCTCGCCGGCGGCTCGAGATCAAATTCCGACCAATACGGAAAAACCTTGTTGTATTCGCCCACACCTTGTCCCGTCCGATCAAGCAAGAACGCCGTGTTCAGCCGCTTTCCCTCATGCATCCGGTATATCGGGCACACGATATACATTCCATATTCACGGGCCAACGGCGCCATCCTGGACAGCACCTGGCCTTCCTCCGCTTCCAGCGGTTTTGGATCCCCACGCAACGTCTCGGGCAACACAATTAAATCCGCGCCCTTTGCGCCCTCCTGAGCCACCAACGCACACACCGTATCAAGCGAGATTCCGGAGCGCAATCCAATACTGACCACACGCACCGGACGTCCCAACGCGCCTTCTGCCTCCCCGGCAAACGCGGAGCAGCCCACGCACACCGCAAGACATGCCGCAATACACCGAAACAAAACCATCGCAGACCGCTCCCCGTGTTTTCACCGCACTTGACTCCTGGGAACCCAACCCCAGGACCATGCAAAGCCCGGAGCCATCATAGCCGACCACGTCTGCCCATCGCCACCAGCCCGGAATTCGCACATCTAAAACAATATAAGCAAAAAACGGGGACTGACACGCCTTTTCGGCAGTTTGAAAAGGCGTGTCTGTCCCCGCTTTTTGCGTCGGCAGTTTGAAAAGGCGTGTCTGTCCCCGCTTTTTGCGCCCGCTTTTTGCGGCATCAACACCCAAGTCCAGGCCCCCTGCTGGAAGACGGCTGTCCCATCGGGCATAATCACTTCCAGTTGTTAGATTTGGGAAACCGTGATGCGCCTGGCGTTTGTGGATTTGCTGTTTTCGTGGCCCCCGCACGGGGGCGCGGACGTTGACGTGTTCCACACCATCTTGCAATTGCGCGCCACCGGGCACGACGTGAGGCTGTTTGGGGCGAAATGCGCGTTGTCGTGGGAACGCGGCAACTTCGATCCCAGCCTCCTCCCGTTTCCGGCAACACGCCTCGATTTTGCCCCCCACGAAATCCGGCCCGGCATCATGCCGACGCGCTTCCGCAAAGAAATGGAAGCCTGGCAGCCGGAGGGCATCTTCCTGTGCGACGGCTTCTTCCTGAAACCGCACGTGGCCGAGGCGCTGTCCGCCTGGCCGGTCGCGGCCCGCTACTACGCCTACGAACTGGCGTGCCCGCGCGATTTCCGGCTGTTCCGCAACGGCGCGCCCTGTCCCAACAACTACCTCCAAACGCCCAACGAGTGCCGGCGGTGTTCGTTGAACGGCGTCCACGCCGATGAGATCAAGCGCTGGAGTTTCCACAGTTGGACGCAGGAGTACATGGCGGCCCGCGCCTACATGCCCGGCTACCACGCCCTGCTGGTGCGCGCCCTCGAGCGGTGCAAGACCATCATCGTCTACAACCACATCCAAAAACGGCATCTCGATAACTTCCACCCGGACGTCAGGGTGATCCCCGGCGGCGTCAACACCGACGAGTTCACCTACGTCCCCGCCGAACAGAAAAAGGCCCGCGCCAAAAAGGTCATCCTCATGACGGGCCGCGTCGAGGACCCCACAAAAGGCCTCGAAACGTTGCGCGAAGCCGGGCAACGGCTCGCCGCTGTCCGCTCGGATTTCGAGATCCACGTCACCCACACCGATTACGCCATCTCGACCGACTGGTTCAAAGCCATTGGCTGGCACACGCCCGAGGGCGTCCGCCGATTGTATCCCGAAGCCGACGTTTTCGTCGCGGCATCGACGTGGGAGGAACCGTTCGGCATGGTGGCGGTCGAGGCGATGGCGTCCGGCCTGCCGGTATGCGCCACGCGCGTCGGCGGCCTCCAGGACATCGTCGTCGACGGCGAAACCGGCTTCCTGTTCAACCCCGGCGACGCTGAAGGGCTCGCGGGTTGCCTGGCGCGCCTCTTGGACGACGCCCGTCTTCGCGCGCGGATGAGCGAGGCGGCACGCCTCCGGGCCGAGACCGAATACGACTGGCGCAGAATCATCGAGCGCCACTACCCAGCCATCCTCAAAAGGTTAGTCTCATGACGCGCGTCGCCGTTTTCTACAGCAAAGGCCGCCGGTTCCTGGACGTGCTCCGCTGTGTCCGCGCGAAGTATCCGGCCGCGGAATTGGCAGCCATGACGCCGCCCAACTACACGATGTCGCCCGAAGAAAAGGCGGTAGCCAACAGCGTCGTAACCACCGAACTCGCCGCGTATTCTGCGCGGTCGCCGCGGGCGTTCTGGCGCCTGATCCGGCAGATTCGGCGCAGCCGCTACGACGTCTTCGTCATCACGTTTGACAGCACCCGCCTGCGCATCCTCGCGGCGCTGTCCAGGGCGGACCGCTGCGCTTACTGCAGCATGGACGGGCACGTCGTACCGATCCGCCCCACCGTTGCCGGCACCCTGGCCGGTGCGGCGGCCCGAAACCTCTGGGGCCGGCTTGTATATGCCTGGGTGTGGACCATTGTGCGCGTAGCAAAGGTCAGCGGCTCAAAACCACCCTCCCGCAGTTGCTGAAGTACAAGGACCCGGCGCGGCATAACCACAACTGAAACTACTTACTTCCGGCGCGAAATCACGGAATTCCCATCCGTTCATTATCCCGGAGGGATAAGACAATTGTCAGCCCAGGATTGCCCCTACCCCGAAGGGGTTGGTGCTATCCTGGGTAACCAACACCCCACACGCGGAACCCCGGAAGGGGTTCGACAACCGGATAGGAGTAGCTGCGGATTAGGGGAAGACCTTATCTTAGTGCAATTCGTGCCTGGCCCCGCTATCCCCACTTTTCGCGGAATATTTGTTGAAGCCTATCCGGGAAACATGCCATAGTCATCACACTTGGCGCGTATTGGGCGCATAACCTTTTTTGGAGTAGGGAGAATCGTCATGGAAATGGAACGCAGGCAATTTTTGAGCAGCATGATGGCGGGTTCCGCCGTTTTGATGGGCGTGGGCAGCATGACCGCAGCGCAGGCGCAGACCGGCATCTCGATCGTCAGCCCCGGATGCCGCACCTCGAAAGTCAAAATCGCCAAGCTCTACCTCGGCATCCCGAACGCGCTTTGGCCGACGCCCGCCATGGATCTCGCCGAGGAACGCAAACGCTACGAAGCCGAGTTCGACAAACGCGCTAAAGAGTTCGCCGACTGCGAGTTCACCGTCAACGAACTGCTCACCAAACCTGAAGACGTCGCCGCCATCAAAGATTGGCTGGCCGGCGTCGACGGCATCCTCGCGATCCATCTGTCCATGGGCGTCAGCGGCATTCTCTCGAACATCCTGGCCTGCGGCAAGCCCGTCATGCTGTTTGCTGCGCCCTACTCCGGCCACGAATGGACCAGTTTCGGCGGCCTCGTGCAGAACACCGAGAAAGGCATGCTCGATTGCATCCTGAGCAGCGATTTCAACCAACTCGCCGTGGCCGTCCGGCCGTTCCGAGCCATTCACCACCTGCACGAAGCCCGGATCGTGAATATCTCCTCGCGCCAGCCCAGGGCCGAGTACCTCCAAAGCCTCAAAGACAAGTTCGGCACCCAAGTCATCACCGTCGACAAAGATCACACCATGGCCGCGTACAACGCCGTCCCTGATGCCGCCGCACGGGAAGAGGCCAAGCGGTGGATCGCCGAGGCGCAGAAAGTCGTCGAACCCAACGAAGACGAGATCTTCCGGTCGTGCAAGCTGGCCCTGGCTTTTGAAACCCTCATGAACGAGCAGAACGCCAGCGTCATCACCACCGACTGTTACGGCACCATGTACCACCAGTTGCCCGCGTTCCCCTGCATCGGCAACGTCCGGCTCAACGACATGGGCCTCGGCGGCATCTGCGAGTCCGACCTACAGAGCGCCATGACACACATCATCCTCCAGGGCCTCAGCGGCAAGCCCGGTTTCATCAGCGACCCGACCGTCGACGAAGCCGCCGGCGGCATCATTCTCGCCCACTGTCTTGGCTCGACCAAAATGGACGGGCCCGACGGCGAGCGCTGCCCATACCGGCTGCGCACCATCATGGAACGCCAGGAAGGCGCCGTGCCCCAGGTCTTCATGCGCAAGAACCAGCGCGTCACCCAGGCGTTGCTCGTCGGCGCCGACCTGATGCCGTATTTCACCGGCGAAATCATCGACACCCCGGACTCCGACCGCGGGTGCAGAACTCAAATCACCGTGAAGGTCGACGGCTCGCTCGAAGCACTCTGGAAAAACTGGAGACACACACTGCATCGCGTCACCATATACGGCGACGTCAAAAAAGACCTCGAACGGTTCTGCAAGTTTAAAGCGGTCAAACTCTACGACGAAGCCGCTGTCACCGCGTAGAAACAAGCTGGCTATACGTTAATGCCGGCAGGGTTTTCCCCTGCCGGTTTTTTCTCTACGGTGGGATTCTTGTTGGGCGTAATCGGTTTCCTGTTTTGGCGTTCGCCAAATAATTTGTCGCAACATGAGGAAGAAAATTTGTAAAATACAAGGGAATCTAAACCCGGAAGGAACTGAAGACTATGGACCGAATTCTTCTAGCAGCCGTAGTCTGCCTGGCGATGGCCGTGTCGTCTTGCGGACCTGCCGGGACACCCGGGGACTCGTCGGCCACGGCGAGGCTGGTAACCATCAAAGGGTCGGACACGATGGTGCACCTGCTGACCAGGTGGGCTGAAGATTACATGGATGCCCAACCGGCCGCGGACATCGCCGTGACGGGCGGGGGTTCGGGCACGGGAATCGCCGCGCTCCTCAACGGCAACACCGACGTCTGCGCCGCGTCCCGCGACATGACCGAAGAGGAAAAACAACTGGCCCGCCAGAAAAACATGGCCATCAAGGAATATGCCGTGGCCCGCGACGGGATCGCCGTAATTGTGAATCCCGCGAATCCTTTAAGCGACCTCACGCTCCAGCAGATCAAGGACATCTACACCGGGGCCGTCACCAACTGGTCGCAAGTGGGCGGAGGGACCGGCGGCATTCTCCTGCTTTCGAGGGAGTCCAGTTCCGGCACCTACGTCTTTTTCCAGGAGCACGTCTTACAGAAATCCGATTTTACCCCCGGCGCACGGCTGATGCCCGCCACTTCCACCATCATCCAGGCCGTGGCCGGCGACAAGCTCGCCATAGGCTACGCGGGGTTGGGCTATGCCCGGGAGGCCACCGCAAAAGTCAAGGTGCTCGGCGTCAAGGCCGATGCCGCTTCTGCCGCGGTCATGCCCACTGAAGAAACCGTTCGCAGCGGCGCCTATTCCATATCCCGCCCGCTGTATTTCTACGTCTCCGAGCCGGTTGCTCAATCCACGCAGGCGTTTATCGACTTTTGCCTGGGACAACAGGGCCAGAAGACCGTGCAAGAGACGGGGTACGTGCCGGTGAACTGATGTTTTCTCGCGCCACAAAAGAAACCGCAATGGCCTATCTGCTGATAGGCGCCAGTTCGCTTTGTATTTTGATCGTATTCCTCATTTTCCTGTTCCTTTTCCGGGAGGCGGCCCCGTTCGCCGCGAACCCCGGCCTCGGAACCCTGCTCGATAACCGATGGACGCCCGTCTCGTTTCAGCAGCAGCGGTTTGGCATTTTCCCGCTGGTCACCGGCAGCCTGCTCGTCACGTTTCTGGCCACGCTGTTTGCCGTGCCGTTTGGCGTCTGCGCCGCAGTCTACATAGCCGAAGTGGCGAGACCCGCGGAGCGCGAGTTCCTCAAGCCGTTTATCGAACTGATGGCGGCTATCCCCTCCGTGGTTCTGGGCTTTTTCGGCCTTGTCGTCCTGGCGCCCCTGATCAAGGAAGCGTTCAACCTTCCCACCGGTCTTACGGCGCTGACAGGCGCCATTCTGCTGGCCCTCATGGCCCTACCCACCATCACGTCCATTTCCGAAGACGCCATCAAGAGCGTACCCCGCTCGTACCGCGAAGCCTCGCTCGCCCTGGGCGCCACCGAAACGCAGACCGTCTGGCGGGTGACGGTTCCCGCGGGCCTGTCCGGCATCGTCGCTGCCGTCATGCTCGGGATGGGCCGGGTGATCGGCGAGACGATGGCGGTCCTTATGGTTACGGGCAACGCGGCCATCATCACGCTCTCGCCGGTACAATCGGTCAGGACGATGACGGCCACCATCGCCGCCGAAATGGGCGAGGTCACCTCTGGCAGCCACCACTACCAGGCCCTGTTCTGGATCGGCATCCTGCTGCTGCTGGCCACGTTCGTGCTCAACATGATCGCCCAGCGCGTCCTGCGAAACTACCAGAGGGCATGACCAATGAAGAGACGCAACTTCGACCGGCTTATCCGATGGGCGATGCGCCTCGCCACCTACTTCGTCGTGGGCGTCATCGCCTACATCCTGATCGACATCATTGTCAAAGGCCTGCCCGCCATCAATTGGCAGTTCCTCACCGGCGTGCCGCGCCGCGGCGGGGCCCAGGGCGGTATTTTTCCCGCCATCGTGGGTACGTTGTATCTGGTAGCGGGGACGGTTGTGGTGGCCCTGCCCTTGGGCATGGCGGCGGCCGTATACCTGAGCGAATACGCGCACCAGGGCCGGTTCACCCGCACCGTCCGGCTCGCCATTATCACGCTGGCCGGCGTGCCCTCGATTGTGTTTGGCTTGTTTGGCCTGGGCCTTTTCGTGCTGTTCTTCGGTTTTGGCGCGAGCATCCTGGCCGGCAGCCTCACCCTGGCCTGCATGGTTCTGCCGATCATGGTTGTCGCCAGCGAAGAAGCTTTGCGCGCCGTGCCACAATACCTGCGCGAAGGCAGCCTCGCGCTCGGCGCCGGCAAATGGCAGACGATCCAGAAAAACGTCCTGCCCTACGCCATCCCCGGCATGATAACCGGCAGCGTACTCAGTATCGGCAGAGCCGCCGGAGAGACGGCCCCCATCCTGTTTACCGTGGCGGCCTTCTACCTGCCCAATCTGCCCAAATCCGTCTTCGACCAAGCCATGGCGCTGCCTTACCACCTCTACGTCCTGGCCACCCAGCATCCCGCCGCCGAACAAGTCCGCCCCATGCAGTACGGCACCGCCCTCGTCCTGGTGGCCATTGTCCTTGGCGTGAATCTCGGCGCAATCCTGCTGCGCATCCGTTTCAGGAAAAAATACCGATGGTAGAACCGTTCAACCCGAAGATCCGTACTGTCGACGTCGACTTTTTCTATGGTAAGGTCCAGGCCCTGTTCAAGATCGGCCTGGAAGTTCCGGAAAAACAGGTCACCGCGCTGATCGGCCCGTCCGGGTGCGGGAAATCCACCTTCTTGCGCACGCTCAACCGGATGAACGACATCATCGACGGCACGCGCATCGAAGGCAAAATCACCATCGACGGCCAGGACATCTACGCCCCCGGCACAGACGTGGTCTTGCTGCGCAGGCGCGTCGGAATGGTGTTCCAGAAGTCCAACCCGTTTCCAAAGTCCGTTTTCGACAACGTCGCGTACGGCCCGCGCATCTTCGGGATGAAAGACCGGCGCCGGCTCGCCGAGATTGTCGAGCGCAGCCTCGAACGCGCCGGCCTCTGGCTCGAGGTAAAGGACCGGCTCAGGCTCAACGCCATGCAGCTTTCCGGCGGCCAGCAACAGCGGCTCTGCATCGCCCGCGCGCTCGCCGTCGACCCCGACATCCTCTTGATGGACGAACCGGCCTCCGCGCTGGATCCTCTCTCGACCTCCCGCATCGAAGACCTCATCGGCGAGTTGCGCCACAACTACACGATCGTGATCGTCACACATAACATGCAGCAGGCCGCGCGCGTTTCCAATTACACGGCCTTCTTTTACGAAGGCCACCTTGTCGAATTCGACCAGACGGAAAAGCTGTTCACGCGGCCAACACAAAAGAGAACCCAAGACTACATCACCGGACGGTTCGGATAGGAAAGACAAAAATGACGCTCCATTTTCAGCGGGAAATCGAACGGCTCAAGACCAATTTGCTGTCACTGAGCGCACTCGTCGAAGACACGCTCCATCGCGCCATCACCGCCCTCCGGGAAAGAGACGGCGCACTCGCCCGCATCATCATAGACAACGACCCCGACATCGACCTGCGTGAAGTCGACATCGAAGAGGAATGCCAGAAGATTCTCGCCTTACACCAGCCCGTCGCGCACGACCTCCGGTTCCTGATCGCCTGCCTCAAGATCAATGCCGAACTCGAACGCATTGGCGATGCCGCCGTCAACATCGCCGAGCGCGTCGTCTTTCTCGTCACTCAGGAACCGATTGAAGTCCCCTTTGATTATATGGGCATGGCCAACAAGGCCGAACTCATGCTGCACAACAGCCTCGATGCCCTCGTCAACCTGAACGTCAGCCTCGCGTACGACGTTATCGACGCGGACGACGAAGTCGACGCATACAACCGCGACGCCTACGTCCAAATCGAAAAATGCATCCAGAAAAACCCAACGCTCGCCAGTTGCTACACCCACCTCCTCGGCATCTCACGCCACATCGAGCGAATCGCCGATCACGCCACAAATATCGCCGAAGACGTCGTCTACCTCATCGAAGGAACCATCATCCGCCACCGAACAGAGGAATACCGCCCAACACCAGGAAAATGAACTGACGCCCGCTCTACTTGCCGGCCAGAATCAAGTCGATTCTCCCTGAGAGGTCGCGCAGATAAGTTTCGTCGCCGCCCGAGAGTTCTGGCGTCACGTAGCCTTCATAACCCACTTCGGCGAGCGCCGCCCGCACCTCGGGCCAGTTCACGTCGCCGTCACGCAGGTTCTTCCACTCATACCCCTTGGATTTGAAGTCTTTCAGGTGGATTTTCACGATCCGCTTGCCCAGCGTCCGGATCCAATCCTGCGGGTAACCAAAGATGACCACGTTGCCCACGTCAAAATACGCACGAAGCCACGGATTCTCGAACTCGTCCACGTACCGGGCGAACTCGATCGGGCTCAACAGGAACTTGTTCCAGACGTTCTCGACCGCAACAATGACCTCGAGTTCCTCGGCCAGCGGAAGCACTTTCCGGATATTCGCCTGCGACCGCTCGTACGCCTCCACGTAACGCACACGCTCATTCACCACCGCCGGGACCAACAGCATCGCCGTCGCACCCATCGCCTTCGTGCTTCGCAGGCCCGCCTCGATCGCCTTCAGCCCCTTCTCCGCCACCGCCTCTTTCGGATCGGACATCGGAGCGTTCCAACCCCCGTACGACACCGAGTGAATCTCCACGCCCGCCGCACGCGCCGTCTCGCCAAGTTTCGCCGACGCGTCGAGGTCCATCGGATACGCCTCGATTCCCTCAAACCCGCATTTCTTCGCCAGCGCAAACTTCTCAGAGTCCGGCAGCTCCTTTGGAAGCATGTTGATCTGGATGGCCTTTTTCAGCCCCCCCTGTTGCGCGCTCGCGGTCGAAAATGTTCCCGCTACCGGTCCCGCAACGCCCGCTACCAGTGTGGCCGCGGCCGTTTGCCTCAAGAAATCGCGACGCCCGAATCTTGCTGTGCTCATGCGTGATCCTCTCGGTTTGCGCTGTCCTGTCCCGTGTTCCCGCCAGCGCACACGCATAGCCTACGCACTTTGCCGGTTCCGATCAACAGCGTGATGAAACCTCCGCCGCGTCCCATCCGCGGCGGAGGTTGTCTGTCTTTGATCTTGGCTTGCTGGACCGGTCAGCCCCGCGGCCGACGGACAACCTTGATGCGGACCGGCGCTATCCCGTCACGGATCATATCCAGATCTTCTGCGGCCGCTTTCGACAAGTCTATGATGCGTCCCCGTATGAAAGGGCCACGGTCATTGACGTAGACAACCGTTTCGCGCCCATTGTCGCGCCGTTTCACCCGAACCACCGATCCGAACGGCAACTTCTTGTGGGCGGCCGTTTTCTTGTGGAAGTCGAACCGTTCCCCCGAAGCCGTCGTCCGGCCCTGGTATTCTTCGCCATACCACGACGCCAGCCCCTTCTCCCGGTATCCGCCAAGCGTGCCGCACCCGCAAACTAAAAAAAGAAAAAGGGGCGCGCAAAAAAACGCGCCCCCGACTTGGATCTTCATGAGGTCAAGGCAGATACTTGCTTATCTTTTCAGCCACTTTCGCCACGACGTCAGGGTTCCTGTAATCGCCGCGGCGCAAATTCTCTCGAGCCGACTCAACCCGCTCAGACCGGACGTCTGCCGCCTCGTTCGCTTCCTGCACCAACTGCGTAAGTCGTACTGCCGCCTGGGCTTCTGAACTTATTACGACTCCGTCTTGCGCCGCGGTGGCCGCCTCACGCTCGCGCGCGTCCCGCACCTTCGCTGGTCGCTCCGGCGTTGGCTCGGGTACCCCGCCAATCCCGTGTATAGCAACCATAACGCCTCTCCTTAACCAACCAATACTTCAGCCTTGTCTCTACTATCGGCACAATTCTACTAAAACTTTAGCCTTCACCATTATACGCCAAGTCCCGCGGAAAAAGTCACCCCGCCGCCAAAAAACTTCCTGATCCGCTCCCCTGACACCCGACGACCGTAAGCGGCGTCTTCACCGCCTTAGCATTGAGCCACAAAGGCTTACAGCGGCCAGGCCCAATGCCCTATCAACACGCTTCCGTGCTTTTCCCAGATCATCACCCCCGGCCTCCACCACCCATTGGGGCCATTGCCCTCTCAGGCTGTCTTGTATCTGTTCAAAAAACCTCTTAAATCTATTGCTATTCGTAGGGCATTTTCGATATAGTATACACAATTACTCTGGGGATAGTTAACATGTCAGCGCCGGGACGCACGGCCAGCAAAAATTCGGCTTGGCTGCCAGTGGCTCAACTCACGCATCCACTACAAAAGCCACAACGTCCCGGATGTTGGTGGTGTGGGACATCTCTTGACGGCCAAACACAGAACTGATATAGTTATTCAATAAAAAACCGGATTCTTGGATTTTTGCCTACTGGCGCACGGCAGGCGCTAGCATGCACCGAGGCAAGGGGCGCACTTATGAGAGGTAAAGTATTTACGAGCGGTGAGGTGGCATCTATCTGCGGAGTTTCACCGGATACCGTGTCGCGATGGTTCGACCTCGGGCAGATCGAGGGATACCGGCTCGGGCCGGGCGGAGACCGCCGAATTCCCTACGACAGCCTGAAAAAATTCATGATCAGCCACGGCATCCCGCTGGACCGGTTCGAAGAGGGCGAGCACCGGATCCTCGTCGTTGACGACGACCCCTACTACCTCGACATCATTCCCGCCGCGCTCAACCGAAGCGGTGAGTACAACGTTATGACGGCTTCCACCGGGTTCGATGCCGGCGCGCTCGTCGTCCAGCACAACCCCAACCTCGTCATCCTCGACATCCACCTCTCCGACGCCGACGGCCGAATGGTGTGCAGCCGGATCAAAGACCGGCCCGAAACCAGCAACAGCCGCGTTCTCGCCATCTCCGGCTTCATCGAGGACGAAGAGGCCCGGCAACTGGTTTCGTACGGGTTCGACGGCTACCTCAAAAAACCGTTCGGGATTTCAGAACTGGTCGAGCAGGTCAACCGCCTGCTCGAAATGCCCAACGCCAAGGTGGCCCGGCCACGCAGGAACATCCGCGCATCGTAAACCGGCCCGCCTGCGGCTACCGTTCCGGCTTGGCCTCCCGCGTCATCAGGCTCGTCACCACCTCGCGCACATCCGCCCCGTCAAAAAGCACCGAATAAACCGCACGCGTGATCGGCATCTCGACCCCGTGCCGCGCCGCCAAATCGCGCGCCGACCGTGTCGTTCGGACCCCCTCCGCCACCATCGGCGAGGACGACTGGATCCGTTCCAAATCCCACCCCAGGGCTATCTTTTCCCCTACGGCCCGGTTCCTCGAGTGCCGGCTGGCACAGGTGACGATCAAGTCGCCCATACCGCTCAGGCCCGAAAACGTCAGCGGATCCGCACCTATCGCCATCCCAACCCGGGCGATCTCCGCCAACCCCCGCGTGATCAGCGCCGCCTTCGCGTTGTCCCCCAGCCCCAACCCGTCACACGCACCAGCCGCTATTGCGATTACGTTTTTCAGCGAACCCCCCAGTTCGACCCCCACCACGTCCGGGCTCGTGTACACCCGAAACACCGGCGACATAAACGCCCGCTGAACCGTCTCGCACGCCGCCTGGTCTTTCCCCGCCGCCACCACCGACGCCAGCAAGTCCCGCCCCACTTCCTCCGCGTGGCTCGGCCCCGACAACGCCACAATCGGCCCGCCGCCACCCGTCTCCTCCAGCACCTGGCTCATCCGCAGCAACGTCCCATTCTCAATGCCTTTGGCGACACTGACCCGGATCGTCTTCGGCGACAGCGCGTGATCGCGCGCTATGGCCCGCATCGCGTGCGACGGCACCGCCAGCACCGCGATCTCGACATCCGGGTCGACGGCCTGGCACACGTCCACCGACGCCGGCAACAATACGCCCGGCAAAAGCACCGGATTTTGCCGCGTCTCGCGAAGTGCGGCCGGATTGTCTTCATCCCTGCACCACAGCCGGACCTCATGCCCGTTCAGCGCCAACAGCCGCGCCAGCGCTAGACCCCATCCGCCCGCGCCAACTATTTGTATATACATGCCGGCCATTTTACCCGCCCAACTTCCCCAAAATCGACTCACCTGAACCACGGAACATTCCTCTGCCCCTTGTGTTTCAACAACGGCAGGGCTTCTGTATACTGTTGCCGGACCCGGGAGTATCCTCTATGAACAAGACGGCTATCGCCGCCATCATCGGTCTTTCCTGCCTCCTGGCCATCCAAACCTGCCGCTTACACCGGGTTACAGAACAAACACACGCCGCGCCAGCACTCGCATCAAAAGCGCACGCCGGTACCGGCGCCGGGCTCACCGTCTCCGCCGAAGCCGCTGCCGATCCGGATGCAATTCTCCAAGACGAAGAAAAGCAGCGGTTGGATTCCTATCTCGAGAAGATCGAGCGGCGAGATGCCGAGGCTGAACACAAGGCCGACAAAACTGCCGGCCAATCCGGTTCTACCGGGCCCGATGCGACCTCCGATTCGGGCAAACTCGGTAAAAAAGCCCGGAAACTGGCAACTCGAGTGGCCGCGGCCGGGGCCGCGGAGGACAATGACACCCCGGCTGCCGAGAGCAAGCGAAAAACCGCCAACGTACAAAGGCTGCTAAAACAGGCCAAGGAAGCCATGGAACAGGGCGACTACCAGGGTGCCCTGGATCTCCTGAACCAAAGCATCCAGAGCGATCCCGCCAACAGGGACAGCTACCGCAAACTGGCCAAACTCTACAGCACCCTGGGCATGTCCGAGGAAGAACTCCAAACCTACGCCGACTGGAGCGCGCAGCGGCCCGACGACGCCAGCCCGTACTACCAGCAGGCCCGGCTGCTCGCTTCGCTGGGCCGCCGCGAGGAAGCACTCCCCTACCTGGATCGGTTTCAGCAAATGACGAGCGGCGAACCCGCGGCGTATCCGATGGCCGCGTCGCTCTACAGGCGGCTCAACATGCGCGCCGAGGAAGGCGCCATGCTTCAAACCTGGGCTTCAACCGTGCCAAACTCCCCCGACGCCCACCGCGCGCTCGCCCAGTACTATGCCAGGAATGGCGACCGGGTCGGCGCGGCCACCGAATTCGAGACGCTTGTCCAGCTCACCCCCGACAATTCCCGCGCATACCGCGAACTTGCCCAGGCCTACCAGCGCATCCAGCAGTTCGAGGCCGCCCAAAACGCCTTGGTCACCGCTGTCAACCTCCAGCCGGACAACATCCAACTGCGGATGCAACTCGCCCAAGCCTACCGCCAGAGCGGCGCCACCGACGCCGCCCTCCAGACCTACTACGAAATCCTGGCGGCCGCGCCCGAAAGCCCCGAGGCCTTCCGGGCGGAGCGGGCCATCATCCGCATCGAGCAGCAAGCCCAGCAAACCGCCAAGCCCAAACGCGCCCAACCCTGAGAAAAAAACATGGGCTGCCCGTACAAAGCCGTCCTGTTCGATGTCGGACAGACCCTGATCTGCACCGCTAGATCCGTCGGCGAAGTCTACGCCGAAACCGCCGCCCGGTTCGGCGTGCATGTCCCGCCCGAAACACTTAACGAAACCTTCAGGCAGCTTTGGACGGAGCGGCGCAACTCCCTCCACGCCGGAACAAACGAACAACTCGAGCGCCAGTGGTGGTACGACCTCGTCGCCGACTCGTTTGCCTGCGCCGGCCTCCACTGCGAGCCGCCAAGACAACAGTTTCAAGCACGGTTCGACAGCTTTTTTGACGAATTGTTCGACATTTTCACACGCCCCGAGACCTGGTGCGTGTTCGAAGACGTTCTCCCCGCACTCGACAAGCTGCGCGCGATGAGTCTCCGGCTGGTCGTGGTTTCCAACTGGGATTCGCGCCTCGAGGTCCTTCTGCGGCGGCTCGGCCTCTCGGCGCAGTTCGAATTCGTCCTGACATCGGCACGCGCAGGGTATCGCAAACCCGATCCCAGGATTTTCGAAGCCGCCCTGGCCCGCCTGCGCCTCGAAGCGGGCGACGCGGCACATGTTGGCGATTCTTACGAAGATGATTTCGTGGGAGCAACCAACGCCGGCATCAGGCCTATCCTGATCGACCGCCACCGGCGGGGTCCCGCCGGCGTCCCCGCAATCCGCTCGCTGAATGAACTACCCGAGCTCCTAAGCGGCGACGGCGTAGCCGGATAAACCACCTACTCGAGCTGCGCCAGCGGGATCGCCTCGTCGATCAGCATTACCGGGATGTCGTCCCGGATCGGATACATGTACGCCCCGTCTTCCCGCACAAGGCCGCCGTCCAGTTTCCCCTCGACAACAGCCCCAGCTCGGTTCGTCAGTTTCCGCCCCTCGATGGCCGCGTTCGCCTTCGCCACCAGATCCGCGTCCGCAAGCCGCACCGGCGTCTTGTTTTCCGGGCAAACCAGAATCTCCAGCAGTTCAGGATGAACCATGATCAAAAGTCTCCACTCAAAACCTCCCACTATTCTAACGTCCCCGGCCAGGGAAGTAAAAAAAGTCTGGTCCAGGCGTCTCGCCTGCTTCTTTGGGATGTGCAGGCGGCACGCCCCAACAGGCCAATTCGACGCTAAGGGTTCATACGTTTTAACTTAACACAGTTTGAACCCTAATAATATAATCGCCCGGCGTGCAAAAAACATCCCCCCGACCGTTCTTTTTTGCTTGACAGTTCTACATATGTGGCCTATGATACGAACGAGAGATCTGGGCTGTCGGGAATTGGCTTCAAGTAAAACATGCGCCGTGGGTGCAAGTCCGAAAAGCCGCAGCCCTCGATCGGCATGGGCGCACAGAAAGGAGGCTAACGGGGTAAATATCGTTAATTGCGTCTAGTTTGGACCAAGAATAATTTCTGATAAGAACATGGGAAAGGGAGGTCTTAAAATGAAGAAGAAGGGTTTCACTCTTATCGAGCTTTTGGTGGTAATCGCCATCATCGGTATTTTGGCGGCGATCCTGCTGCCGGCGCTGGCCCGGGCGCGCGAATCCGCTCGCCGCGCGAGTTGCGCCAATAACCTCAAACAGTGTGGGTTGGTATTCAAGATGTACTCCAACGAGTCCAAAGGCGGGAAGTTCCCCTCAATGGCCCCGAAGATCTCATATGTGATGGACCTCGTCACGGGCCTGCCGACGAACTATAACAAGTGCGGCTATAACAACCCGAATACGGCCGGTGGCGACGCCGAATTCATCTTTGAGGGCCCCGCGGTGTTTCCGGAGTACCTGAGCGACGTCAACGTGCTGGTCTGCCCGTCCGATGCGTCCGGCGGCACCGAGTACTGGGTCGGCGTGGATCCCCTTGCAGATGCAAGCGCTGTCGATCCCTGCGCGTTAACGGCCGAGTCCTATATGTACCTGGCTTGGGCGCTGAACGGCGCTCCGGGCAAGGATTATTTGCTTCCCGGTGTGGATCCCAACGACCCCACGCTTGACCCGGCCGACATTGCCGGCACGTACGTCGACTTGAATTTCCTGACGGAGATCGCGACCACGCTGAACGCCCAGGCGAACGCCGTCCTCGGCGCCAACGCGTATGATGTCGACATCGAGTTCACCAACCAAGGCGGTGCCGACGTCACCCTCTACCGGCTGCGCGAAGGCATCGAGCGGTTCTTCATCACCGACATCAACAATCCCGCCGCGTCCGCCCAGGCGCAAAGCGAGATCCCGGTGATATTTGACATGGCCAGCAGCACGGCCGGCGAGTTCAACCACGTGCCCGGCGGCGAGAATGTGTTGTACATGGACGGCCACGTCTCGTTCCTCAAGTTCCCCAGCGATTTCCCGGCCACGCGCGCGTTCGTATCGCTGGTGTCCATGTTCTAATTTCATCGGGAGTGACTTAAGCAGTTGAGAGCGGGGCTGCGGCCCCGCTCTCCCCTTATTTATACGATCCGTTTTCTGGAGATCGTGTAAGCGGCGGGGACGCCGTTTCCACGAGCGCCCGCGGGAAGCCACTGGGTTGGTTGCGGCCATGCCGAGATGGGCTATTTTCACAATGTCCCTCCGAGACTTTCTCTGGGTTGTCAACAATTATCTGGCCGGGTGGGGCATGGTTGACGCAATGAAACCAAAGGGGCGAATTGAGGATTAATTTGAGTACGTGGAGTGAGTTTGAGGCGCCGCGCGGTGCGCCGGCCGTCTTGGGTCGGTCAGTGGCTGGGCCATTATAGTTATGCGGAGGACGCAATCATGGGCGTGATTATGCTGGTGCTTTTCGCTGCAGTAGTGTTCTTGAGCACGTAAAGTGTATTGCTGTGGACGAATGGAACATAGCTGCAGAATCTGAAGGTCCCGAGGGAAGAATAAAGCCGTAGTACCAGGTTTGAACGCGGAAAAGAGGAACCGTCAGCCTGCGAAGTCAGGCTGACGGTTGTTTGTTTTCAGCCGGGCGTCAACCAGCAGGAACTTATTATGGGCAGGAAGTCCACGTCGGGTCGGCGTAATCGTAACTGTCGTCATACCGGCTAAGGGCGGTCGTGTCAAGATACATGGTGTCGCCCGCCACACTATACGACATGGTATTCGGTTGTTGCTGCGCCGTAGTGTAGACATGGAACTGCGCTGTGTAGAACATATCAGCCAGCGTGTCGGCTTCCGCGCTGTTGAGGATGATACCTTGTATTACCATTTTGGCGGCTACGTCCTGGCAGGCGGTGGCCGCGTACGAGAGGGTTATGTTGCCGCCGGAAATGGTGTACGTCCCGCTTACCCAGCCGCGCATTTGGCCCGACCAGCCAGTGCCGGAAAGCAGATAATCCACGACAATAGTGAATCGGCCATCGTCGTAGAACTTCATGATTTGGGCGACGGTTACGTCAACGCCTTGCACGACAGTGGTACCCATTTCCAGGATCCAGGCCTCTTCGTCATTGCCATCTTCAGGGCATCCCGTAAGCACTACGCCGACAGCCGCGATCGTTACTACCAATAAAATATCGGTAATCTTACGCATTTCATTTCTCCTCCTTCTGTTGTTGTTTATGACACTTCCTGAAACCGGCGATAAGACCATGAGTAAAAGGACCCAGATCCCGCGCGGCAACATACCCCTCTGCAGAAAACAAGATACGATTCGCACGCCGTCTATCTCAGGACTTTAGAATCCCTTTTAACTATAGACCAACATATACTTGAAAGTCAACAGCTATCTCTATATAGATAGCCGTATACAACAACAGGAATTTACGCTGAACAGGGGGACCGTTGCGGTTGAGGAAAGCTGACCCGGGGGATGTGGTTGCCCCCCTGATTTATCCCTATATCTTTATGTCGGCCCGTTGGACGTACTTGTGCAGGGCCTGGCGGCGAATGGCGTCGAAAACGTTTACGTCGAACCGGAC
>DATKVG010000104.1:0-2714 GCA_035530195.1 Bathyarchaeia archaeon
GCAAAGGAGGAGCGATGAGCATCGACTGGATGAACCCGTCCGATGATGTGGTCGAGGCCAAGCGCATCGGCTACGAGGAAGGGCTTGCCGAGGCGGAGGAACAGATTGCGTCCCTCAACACTGGCCTTGCGGATCACGAAAGGATGCTGGATATCGTCGAGTCCGCCCTTGCCGCCGAGGTCGTGGCGCACGCGGACGCGCAGGCCGAACTCGCGCGCCTCCGGGCCATCGTTGGGCGCCTTCCGCTGACGGCGGACGGGGTGCCGATTATGCCGGAGATGGTTCTGTGCTGTCCGCACGGGCACGACTGCGTTGAGTGGGATTACGAGGATGACACGGCGTGCTGTCTCGAATGCGACTTGCAGGGCGACCCTGGCGTTTCGTGCGTTGGCCCGGCGGAGTACAAGTTGTCCGCTTGTTTCTCGACCCCCGCAGCCGCAGCCGCAGCGAAGGAGACCCGCGATGGCAACGGTACGACTGACCAAGCATGAGCAGGTCCAGAATCTGATTGCCGACCTGTTCGCGGCGGCGAAACAGAGCGCGAGGAAGGGCACGCTCGGAACCGTGCTGCTTTACGACGACGACGGCGAAGTGGTGGAAATCGAGGTCAAGATCGAGGTGGGGGAGCAGACATGACCCTTGGCACCCATTTCGGTTCCGCGCTCCGAAACTCTTGTAGATTCGCGTGGTTTCGTCGGCGTGGGGCAAACCAGAGGGGTGCGGGAGACGCGAAATGGCACGCGAAATGACGGCAGAACACAAGGCAGCGATGTTGGCAGGCCGGAAAGCGGCCAAGAAGGGCGGCGGGAAGCGCGTTTCGACCCCCTTGGCGGCTATCCGGGCACACTGCTTATCGTGTTGCGAGACCCGCAACGCGGTCAAGTTCTGTACCTGCGATGGCGTGAACTCGACGCGGTGCCACCTCTGGCCGTTCCGGTTCGGGAAGCGTCCCGCGACGATCCTGAAAGGCCCTGACGCTTGTTTGCTGGACCCGGAGCAGATGCCCGACGCGGGCGTGGCTCAAGAGGACTGCAAGGAGGCGAGCGATGCCGAAGGTTAGCCGAGAAGGGTGGGTGTCCAAGTCTGGCGCGATAGAGTGGAGGCGCAGCGGGATTTTCCCGTACCTATGCTCCGAGGCACACCGGCGCCGCTGCGTGGAGGCGAACCGTAACGACAAGGTAGTAACCTGCATCGGTTGCCACCGCGTGCGAGTGACGGTCGAGGACTTCAAGGAGGACGAGTGATGAAACTGATTATGAATGGCTTTGGGGATTACACGGTTGATGGCTTGGTCCGCCTCTTGGACCCAAGGCCGTGCGAGAAACACCCAACGTGTTTCTGTTTTGCTGGCGCGTGCGACGACTGCCGCCCAATCACCATCACCATCAACACGGGTCGAAAACTCAAACGAAAGGCCAAGCCACGACCGACTCCGACCGGAGCATGACCTTTGCGGCTCTCGCTGGCGGCCTGGGCCTAGCGGCCATCGCGGTCCTGACTGTCGCGACGGTGTGTTCGGGCGCCGAAATCCCCGACGTGCTCCGGGCCATCCATCAGGTCGAGGCGAGCGGCAGACTGCACCCGCCGGACGGTGACGACGGGAAGGCCATCGGGCCAATGCAGATTTGGCGTGACTACTGGACCGACTCGCGCGTGCCAGGCAAGTACCAGCAGTGCCGCGACCTGGCGTATGCCGAGCGTGTGGTGCGGGCGTACTGGAAACGGTACTGCCCGAAGGCGCTGGCGTCGGGCGATGCTCGACGGCTGGCTGTGATTCACCACCTGGGGCCGCACCCGGAGCGCGCCCCGAAGGAAGCGGAGCGATATTGGAACAAAGTCAAGGCTGCGATGAAAGGGGAGAAGTGATGAAATCCGGCGAAGGCTGGTCGTTCCCGTGCCAGAGGCGTTTGTGGCAGTTCTTGTCGCCGCGAGACCGCGCGCTGCTACAGGGCTGGTTCCAGTACGGCCTCTCGTGGCGAACCCTTTCCGCCCTGAGCGGGATATCGAGGCGGGTCTTGCGACGGCGAGTCCAGCGGCTGCTCAAGGTTCTCCGCAACCCCAAGATCGCCAGCGCGTGTCGTCGGGCGAAGGGCCAAGACCTCTATCTTCTCAAACTTCACTACGGCATGGGCCTGTCGGTCCGCCGAATCGCACGCTACTCGGGGCTGTCGGGGTATCGCGGCGGCCGGACTCCTCGCGCGATAGCACGGCGGATTAGCCAGATTATGAACCCCGCGATAAAAGGGGAGTCCGATGGCTGAGCCAACGCCGAAGTGGTGCCCAGGGTGCGGGGCAGACGCGGAACACGCGACGCCCGGGCGCGATGGCCAGGTCGTTCAAATGGAACCACGAACCCCTAACCAAGGAGAACCCATGACTGAGGAAATGCCGTGCCAAGTGATTGCCCCGAAGAACCTGCCCGACCGGCGCGAACCCGACCCGCCCGAAGTCCGAGCCTGCGTCGAGTTCGTCTTTGGCCTGGTGCTGAACCACCAAGCGCCGCCGGAATGGCTGCAGCGCGCCCACGGCCTCGCGTTCGACGCCGTGACCGAGACGCTGCGGCAATTCCTCTACCGCGCGCTCAACAAGCACAAGAAGGTGCTGGATGGCGAATCGGCGATTCGCCAGGCGGTCCACAAAGCGGTTGAGGACTACCTGGAACCGCTGGGCGACCTGGAAGACATCTTCACTGAGACTCACGACGCGATGGCCAA
>DATKVG010000105.1:0-12166 GCA_035530195.1 Bathyarchaeia archaeon
ATCTCGGAGCCGGCCGACGCCGGCTTATCCACTTATCCACCGCTATCCACAAAAGAAAAAGAACCAAAAAGAAAACCGGCTACTACGACGACTCTCTTGTGTCTCTCAGGTCCGGGAAGTATCATACAAGGCCGACTTCGCTGAAGTCGGCCCATTCCGCGCAAAGCTGCCCGATCAAGCGCAACTTGGAGCACCACGCTGGCCCCAACCAAAGCAACGCCCGCTCATCACGCCAACCTTAATTCGCAGCCCCGAACGTTGACTGCCCGACTTCGGCGAAGTCGGCCTACGGTGGCGAAGGCAACCATTGCAAAAACCCTCTGGTAGTGCTACATTAGGATTTAACAGAGCCAATTGTGGGCAGAGGCACAACAAGGGGAGGAATTGCACTATGCAACACGCCAAATCATTCCTCTCCCACTGCCGCCGCTTCATGCTTGTCGTGTTGGCCATGTCTTTCCCTGCCGCCATCTCCGCCCAGGAATCGCTCAATGAACCTCGCTTCTATCTCGAGCGGCTGCTCGAGTACTACCAGGGCATTGAAACCATCAGCGCCGAGTTCACTGTAGCAAGCGAACGTGTCGACAACTCAGGAACCGTTCAGAAGGATGATGTACTCTACACCTGTCGCTATTACCAGAAGGGGGATAATTTCCGGCAAGAAAACCGCACGTCCGATTGGCCGCAAAACTCCGATCTGGCTGTATTCAAGGACGGGACTTCAAAAAGACTGCTTCGATTTCCAAAGGATCCCTCTTACCTGATGATCGATAGCCGAACAGGAAGCGGGTTGCCCTGGTTAGGCAACCAGCTTTTCTTCTACGGCAGACAATTCGTGGATTTCGTACTGCAGAAACCGGATATTGTTACGCTCGTCGAAATGGGCCCACCGAAGCGTGTGGACGACGGCAGCCGCAGGCTTGTGGAGGTCGCCGTTGATCTTGTCCTTGCAGTACAGGGACAAACCGGCTCTCTTCAACTCACGTTTCGTGTTGATCCAGACCGAAATTTTGCGCTCGCTTACATGGCCAAAGACAGTACGGAAGCAAACACAACAAACCACTCGACATACGAGGCGCGAAACTTCGTTGACGCCGGCGGCGGCTACTTCGCTCCCACCGAAATTGTGAAGACGTCGGCTTCCACAGAAAACGGAGAACACCTCCAGGAGTATCAAGCAACCGCCAAGGTATCGACGGTCGAGATTAACGCACCGCTGGACGACAGCCTGTTTGAACTCGTACCTGAGCCTGGCACCCACGTAAGCGACCAGATCGCCGGCCTCTCCTACGTTGCGGGCGAACACTTCGATGGGATGGGTGAGCCGCTTATCCCACGCGACTCTCAGGTCGAAAAGACTGAGCAACCGCCTGCCGCTCCGCCTGAACACGTCACGATTCCGGCTCCAACCCCAGCGGCAACGCCTGACGTTTCGCCGACACCGGTTCTTCTTGTTGCGGCACTCGTACTGCTTCTCTTCGGCGGGGTGGTTCTGTGGCGATTACCCAGGAGGAAAATTGAACAACCATGAACAAAAGAATCCCGAACCTAATCGCTAGTTGCTGCCGGTTCCTGATTATGACGCTGGCCATCTCTCTCCCTGTCGCCGTCTCCGCCCAGGAGCCGCTGAAGGAGCCGCAGTTTTACATGGAGCGGCTGCTCGAATATTACCAGGGCATCGAAACCGTCCGCGCCGAGTTCGAGACTATCGCCCGTAAATCGGAAACCTTAAACCAAGTCGTCTCGACGAGCGACATCACAAAATCCTATCGCTATTTCAAGAGCGGCGAGAAGCAGCGTCAGGAAGAAGGATCGCCGGAAAACTTCCTTCGGGTAAGCGTGTCGCGCGACGACATGATGAAAGTGTTGAATAAGGAGCAGGTCGGTCCTCCGCAGATGGCCATACAACCCGACCAAGGCGGCCGGATAGGCAAGGCAAGGGATGGGTACCAACTTTTCTTCAAAAACATTGAAGCGCTGGCAATATGGCACGAAAAACCGGAAATTCTGAAAGGTCACGATCTGTCCGTAAAATACTTCACCGAACCCGACGGTCGGCAGACCATCGAGGTGGTGGTGTTCACAGGCAACGAGGAAAGATTCATGCGTAGAACGTTCCGCCTGGATCCCAGCCGCGGCTACGTGCCGGTCGTTTTGGATGTCGAATGCAAGGATATGTCCCTGAGTTTTCACAAAGAGCGAATCGTGCGCGATTACGTTGACGCGGGCAACGGCTTATTGGCTCCCTCGCAAATTGAGGAGACGTTCCACTCCGAAGAGGCCGGCCGAGTTGCTGAGAGTTTCAGGACCACTCGTGTCTCAAGAGTGGTCTTTAATCAACCGGTGGACGACAGCCTGTTTGATTTGTTGCCGGAACCAGGCACCTTGGTTGCTGATTCCATCGGCAATGTCAGCTACCAAGTGCCGGAGCCCGAAGCCAGGGACATTAATATTGCGGGGCGATCACTCGGTGCGCGCAAACAACCGGGCCAATCTCTACAACAGCCACCCACTCAGCCACCCGTGGAGCCACCGCGGCAGGATGTGTCGTGGGAGAGGAAGAGGCCATACTGGTTGGCTGTCATGATAGCGATTATTGCCGCCGCGGTACTTGCCGTCGGAGTTGGAATCCGCAAGAAGAAAAATAGGAAGTCGCTGCAATAATGCGGACATGATCAGCCAAGGTCCGCGAGCCCGAATCGGAAATCGGACCTACTTTCCGGGATCTTTTAAGGGCTGGGATTTGGGCTGTTCGGGCACGACTTCGATCCGGATGCGAGAAACGAAGTTGGGGCCGCCAGCGAGTACCGTCATCTTGAACCGCCCGTGCTGGACTACCTCCCCCTGCATCGGAATGTGCCCCGAGATATGCATCAGCCACCCCCCCACCGTCTCGACCTCCTCATCCTCGATCAAGACGCCGACCGCTTCTGAGATTTCTTCGAGCGGCATGCGCGCATCGACCACGTAAGCGTTCGGCCCGAGCTTGTGGATGCGGCTCTCCTCGTGGTCGTACTCGTCCTGGATCTCGCCGAAGATCTCTTCGAGGATGTCCTCCATCGTGATGACGCCGTCGGTTCCGCCGTACTCGTCGGTAACGATGGCGATGTGCTGTTTGGCGTCCTTCATCGCCCTGAACAGGTCGCCCACCTTCATGGTATCGGGCACGTGCATGATGTCTTTCACGAACCGGCGGATGTCTTCGCACTCGGGCTGGTCGTCCGTCAGCAGGCTGTAGGCATTGACCACGCCTGCGATCGTGTCGATGCTTTCACTGTAGATGGGGATTCGGGTGCGCCCGCTTTCCGCGAACACCTCGACCAGCTCGCTGCGCGTCGCCGTGTCGGGCAGGGCCTCGATCGCAATCCGCGGCACCATGATCTCCTTCGCCGTCGTCGATTGCAGGTCGATGACCGAGTGGATCATCTCCTGCTCCTCGCGCTCGATGGTGCCGTGGTCGACCCCTTCGTCGACCAGCACCCGCACGTCTTCGAGCGTAGCCATCAGCGGCGCAAGATGCTGGTGTTTCGCCCCCGCCAGCCGCAGCAGCCCGCGCGTCGCCAGCGACAACGGAACCGCCAGCGGCGACAGCACCGCATAAAAAAACGAGATCACCGGGTACAGCACCAGCGTGAGCCGCGTCGGGTGCGTCCTGAAAATGCTTTTCGGAATGATTTCGGCGAACAGCAGAAAGATCGGCGCCACCACCGCGGCCGAGATGATATTCTCCAAAACCGCCGCATAATCCCGCGGCGAAACCTCCTGCACCACCCTCGAGATCATCAGCGTGCCCGCTACCACCATCAGGTTCGTACCCAGCAGCAACATCGTGATCATCGAGTCTGGCCGCTCGATGTGTGCCAGCAGCCGCCGCGCCTTTTTCGAGCCTTCCTCCTCGGCCATGTACCGCACGCGGATCGGGTTGCTCGATACGAACCCGGTTTCGTAACCCGCAAACAAGCCCTGCAGCACTACCGCGGCAAAGAAAATCATGAACAGGAGAACAAACGAAGTCATGGTTCATCCTCCCGGTTTTCCGCCCGCTCGGGAAGCTCGATACGAACCAGCGACGCCCGCTTCCTCTCGACCGCCTCGACCGTAAACTGTATCCCCGCGTAATGGATCCGGTCCCCCGCCTCGAGCACCTTCTCCGTCTTGTCCATGAGGAACCCGGCCACCGTATTGTGCTCGGCGTCCTCGACGGGGATGTCGGTCAGTTCTGTCAATTCCTCGAGCGGCATGTTCCCCTTCACCCGGTACACCCGCTCGGCAACCTGCTCGTACGGCAGCGGCTCCGTCTCGTCGCGCAGGTCGCCCACGATCTGTTCGATGGCGTCGTGCAGCGTCACCAGCCCCTCCGTCCCGCCATATTCGTCCACCACGATCGCCAGGTGCGACCGCTGCCGCTGAACGTTCTTGATGAAATCCTGCACGCTCATCGTCTCCGGCACGAAATGGGCGGGTCTCACCAGCGTTTTTATTTGCCGATCGAGATCCTCGCGCATCACGCTCGGCAGCAGGTCCTTGGCAAACAGGATCCCCGTGATATGATCCAGGTCCTCCCGGAAAACCGGCACCCGCGAATACTCGTTTTCCCGAAACAGAGCCAGCCCTTCCTCGACCGTCGCGTCTTCGGCCACGGCCACAACGTCCAGCCGCGGCACGACGATCTCACGCAAGTGGACGTCGTGAAACTCGAGGATCCGCCGGATCATCTCCCGCCCCTCTTCCTCGGTCGATCCCTTGGCCTCGCCGTTGCTCAGCATCGATTTCAGCTCGAGATCCGTGATGTACGGCGCCGCGCGAAGCTCGTGGAATCGCGTCACACGAAACAGGACGTCCGTCAGCCGAAGAAGGCCATTCCGCAGCGGCGCCAGCAGCCAGTCTGCCGCCAGCAGCGGGTACACCGCCACACGCGCCCACGACGCCTGCGCGCGCACCGCGAAAACTTTTGGCGTGATCTCCCCGAAAAAAAGCAACGCGCCCGTCGTCAGCACCACCGCCGTCAAATACGCACCCGCCGCCGGAACCCCCAGCGAAAACTCGAACACGTCCTTGATCTGCGTGCCCAGCGTCACGCCGATCAGGGTGTTCACCAGCATGTTGCCCACCAGGATCGTCGTCAGCAGCCGCCCCGGATCGTCCAGCATCCCCACCACGAGCCGCGAACTCAGCTTCCTGTCCTCCCGCATCGCACGCAACTGGGGCTTCTGGATCGCCAGAAACGCCGTTTCACAGGACGAAAAGAAGGCCGAAAAAATCAGAAGGACCACCACCACACCAATCACCGTGGGCGTCAGATATTCATGCCAGGAACGCGGCAGCGCCGCGTCACCCGCCGCGCCGAACGGCGCACCGGCCGCATAAACGGCGCACCCCAGCGCCACCAGCACCACGAGCAGCAGGGCGTGGCACTTGCGCCTCCATCCCCAGGGCGCGCCTGTGCCCCTCCGCTTGATTGTGCCCGCGCCAGATCGAATCAACGGGTCGCCGTCGTCGTCCACCAGTAAGGACATCTCCTTAGTTGCGCGTCCCGCACACCGGCCACGCGGAACTCGCGTCTACCTGCAGATACTCGGCCTGTTTGGCCCGCATCGCGTTGCGCTCGGCCGCCGTCCCGTGCGTGTAGCCGAGCAGGTGCAGCAGCCCGTGACAAAACAACAGCCGGACCTCGTCCCCCATCGCCTTCCGGTCACCCGGATACCGACCCTCCACCGTCTCCAGCGATATCACAATATCGCCTAACACCAGTTGTTTCTCAGCGGCCCCGCCCACCTCCGCCAACTGATCGAACGACAGAACGTCCGTAGGCTCGTTCTTGCCGCGATACTGCCGGTTGAGGTCCCGGATCGCCCCGTCGTCGCAAAACAGCACGCTCAACTCCGCGGTCTGCGTCACCCCTTCGCCGTCGCACACCCGCCGCGCAAGCCGTTTCAACACGTCCGCCCGGTACAGGCCCTTCCGGCTCGATTCGTTCCGCAACAGCACATCGAGCTTCCTCACGCGCTACCCCCGCTCATCGGCACAACGTTACCCGTCGGCTGCCTGGAAGGTTTTCGCTCCGGATACGAGATGCGCGTGTGCAGCGCCGTCACCATCCGCCGTGTTATGGCGTCTTTAATCGTATCGAGGTCTTTCAACGTCAGGTCGCACTCGTCGAATTGCCTGTCCGCCGACCGGCTCGTGATGATCTTATCGATGAAATCGCGCACCCGGTCTTCGTTCGGGTTTTTGATCGATCGCACGCCGGATTCCACCGCGTCGCAGATCATCAAAATGGCCGTTTCACGGCTCTGCGGCTTTGGGCCGGGATACCGGAAATCATCCAGGCGGACATCGTCGTGTTTTTTCTGTTCCATCGCCTGCTGGTAAAAAAAGCTGATCAGATTAGTGCCGTGATGCTCGCGGATCCCGTCGATAATCGGCTTCGGCAAATGATACTCCCGCGCCAGCTCGACCCCGCACGCCACATGCGAGGCGATCGCCCGCGCGCTCAGCCGCGGCGGCAATTCGTCATGGATGTTGTGCCCCGTCTGGTTCTCGCTGAAATACTCCGGCCGCCGGATTTTGCCGATGTCGTGGTAATACGCGCACACCCGCGCCAGCAGCCCGTTCGCGCCCACCGATTCCGCGGCCGCTTCCGCAAGATGCCCCAGCATCAGGCAATGCGCGTACGTGGCCGGCATCTCGATCGCCATCCGGCCCAGCACCTCGTTGTTCAGGTCCGAATACTCCAGCAACTGGATGTCTGTCGTTATCTTGAACAGGCGCTCGAGCGGCGAGAGCACGCCCGGAATCAGAAACATGCAAATCACGCCGTTCAGCAGCACCAGCAGCAGCCGGCGCAGTGCCAGCTCGCTCGTCAGCGAATCCGTCGCCAGCGTCACCGCTAGCATCGCCACCAGGCCCACCAGCGTCGCTTTCAGCGCCGTACGCGTGATGTCGCCCCGCCGCCGAACCCGGTCCGTGCCGAATATGCCCGCCACCGACATCGCGCTGATTACAAACAGCAGCCGCCAGCCATAACCAAACTGAATCGAAACCAGCACCGCCGCCATCAGACTCACCATCACCGCCAGCCGAGCGTTCACCAAGATGGCCACCAGCACGCCCACCGCCGCCGCCGGAAGTACAAAACCCGTCGGCTCAAAATACGATACCACCCGGCCCACTACAACCGCGCTGCCTATCAGCAAGAACGCCAGGTATACGTTCCGCCGGACCTCTTCGCGCTTCGGCGTCAGCAGCGGAGTGACTTTCAAAAGATAAGATACAATCAGCGTCACCAGGATCACGTGCGCCACAAACGCCGACACGTGCCGCCAGCCCGGCTCGCGCTGCTCCTCCATCTTCTCCCGATACGTCATCACGTCCGACCACGATTGCGCCGTCCACCGTTCCCCGCTCCGCTGCAGCACCTCCCCAAGCTGTTTCTGGATCAGAACCGGCGCTACGGACAGCCGCGCCTGTTCCTGCGCACCCACCGTCGACACCTCGTCATAAGACAGCGTGTCCGTCACATAAGGCCGCGCCATCGCAAACGCCGCCGTCTGCAGCTTCGCCCAGTCCACCGGCATGTCTGGGTTCGTTGCCGCCACCATCCGCGCCGCCTCGATGATCCGGTCGTTGAGCAGGTCCTCGGCGCCCTCCGGCGTGAGCACCTCCGCCATCGGCTTCTCCTCGCTCGCCTTTTGATCCCCCACGGGATTCGCCCGCACTATCGCGATACGCCGCCGCCCGTTCTCCAACGCCGTCTCCGGCCGCACCACTCCGTACGTCAGAACATATTCCAGGCCGTCCCGCGCGATCCGGCCAAGGTCGTTCGCAAACGCAAATTTCAACGGCGACAACGACGGCTCCGCCAAGTCGGTGACGGCGTCGTTTTTAATCACCCGCCGTGGAACCGAGTCCGGCGACGGCGTCAGCCAAACCGCCAGGATCGCCGCGTCCGGCATCGACTTGAACGCTGCGTCCTCTTTCAGCTTGGCCGCGTAATCCGCCGCGACCTTGGCTACGATGGCCTCTTCCGATTCGTCCGCCGGCGCCTTGCGCAACGCTTCCTCCACGAGATTCGCCACCTCGTCGCGCCGCGCCGCAAGCTGTTGCACCTGTTCGTTCAGCAGTTGCAACTGCGACCGCACCCGCTCCCGGTCCACCCGGTATGTATCCGGCACTTTCGCGGCCGCTTCGTCCCGCTTGGCTTTTGTGGCTTGCAGGTCTTCCGTATCAAAGGCAATTTCCGCCCGCACCTCTTCCCGCGCCACCGATTGCAGGTTCGCCCGCGGCGTAACCGCCGGGCCGGCCCCGCCAAGCCCCAGCCGCGAAAAATCCGGCGGCCGCGTTATGGCCAGCGCGAAAACCACCACCACCAGCACAAGCACCAGCCACTCGCTCCGCGTCGTGAAAACGGGCGGGATTCGCGGTTCGGCCTGGTTTCTGGACAGGATCGTCCCGGGCCGGCCGTTCTTGCGGCCAGGTTTTGAGAAGATCATTCCCTATTACCTGCTTTCCGGCCGGAAGTTTCCGACCGCTCAACCGGCTCGGTATGAGTCGCTTCCTCAACGGCTAGCGATTCCGCCTCGTACGCGTCCACGATCCGCTGCACCAGCGGATGACGCACCACGTCCACCTTCGACAGATACACGACGGCTATGCCCGGCGTGTTCCGCAAAATGCGCTGCGCCTCGATCAAGCCCGATTTCATCCCCTTGGGCAAGTCGATCTGCGTGATGTCGCCCGTAACCACTGCCCGCGATCCCTGACCCAGCCGCGTCAGAAACATCAGCATCTGCTCGGTAGTCGTGTTCTGCGCCTCGTCCAGAATGATAAACGCATGGTCCAGCGTCCGGCCTCTCATAAACGCCAGCGGCGCCACCTCGATCGCCTGCCGGTCTATCAACCGCCGCACCCGGTCCACGTCAACCATCGAGTGCAGCGCGTCGTAAAGCGGCCGCAGATACGGGTTTACCTTCTCCTCCAAATCGCCCGGCAAAAAACCAAGGCTCTCCCCCGCTTCCACCGCGGGCCGCGTCAGGATCAATCGGTTCACCTGCTTGTTCAGCAACGCCGAAACCGCCGCCGCCATCGCAAGATACGTCTTACCCGTACCCGCCGGGCCGATTGCCAGCGTCAACTCGTTCGATTCGATCGCGTCCAAATATTCTTTCTGGCCGATGGTGCGCGGTTTGATGCCGATGTCGCGGCGAAGCACGCCGGGCGCCTGACCTATCGCTGCCCCCAGTTCCGGGATCCCACGCACGCGCGCTTCCCCCAGCGCGTACGTGATGTCGGCCATCGTCGGCGTATGGCCGTGGCGAACCGCCGTCAGCATCTCGTCCAGCACCGTCTCCACAAGCACCGCGTCGTCTTCATTACCAATAATGACGACCTTCGCGCCCCGGTCCACGATGCGCGTACCCGTCTCAGACTGGATACGCCTGCGAAATTCACCGTTCTTCCCAAAAAGTTTTATCGCTTCGTCCGGACTATAAAGTTCGAGTTCGTGTGTCAGCTCTGAGACAACGTCCTTATGTTTCTATGCGCTTTCGAGCAACCGCGCCACGCGCCTACGGTTCCTGCGGGGCTTTTTCTATCCGGAAAACAGTTTCCCCTTCGCGGACCAAGTCTTTGCTGCGCCGAATAGCGGCCTCGATTTCCGTCGGATCGCTTCCCAAGTGCTCGGCGCGTTGGCGCGATACTTCTATCTTGCCTTCGAGTTCTGCGCACAATTGCCGGGCTTGCGCCAGCTCCTCTGCGCTTTTCTGGTAGTCCATGTACCGCCGCGGCAGGTCTCTCCGCTGAACGTACAGGGCGCTCAACGCCGCAACCAGCAGCAGGATCAGCCAAAACCAACCCCTGTTCCTGTCGTCCATGTCCCTTCCCAAGCGGTCCGTACCCGATGGTACGGTGAAGTCCGTACCCGATGGTACGGTGTAACCATCTACGGGGCGTGCACAAACATACACGCCCTATCAATAGAATATACGAAAACTGCAGCTATAGCAACTATCAAAAAAGGCGCTCTTTAAAAAGGCTGTATCCAAGAAGCCGGCAAAACTGGGTAAGCGTCCGGTAAAGGGCGTCTTCCTCGGGGGAGAAAATATCGTGAGAGAACAGTGAAAACTGGCGCATTCCAATACGAGCACCTCAATGCGCCGCACATCTACATCCGAGCCTATCAAAAAACCGTTTCACTTCAGCGGTAGGACTGGCGGGGCGGATCGAAGACTTGCCTCAAACTCCGAGGCACCCAACGAAGCATGAGGAAACCACAAGGCGACAAGAAGCAACAGCAAAAGCACCACAGTGCACGTATGAATACACGTAGCGAGCACCCAATGGCGCCGGCTGACTTCTGGTCTTGTGCACGACAGGACGGGGGGCGTAACATGCTGCGGGGTAGAAAACAGGGCTACGCTCACCAGCGCGAGAACCAGAAAACCCAACGAGAAGCCAATATAGAGGAACCACCTGTAAGTACTAAACAGAGGCATTAGTCTTTCCAGATACCCAAGAGCTACAACCGAAAGTGCAAGAAGGGAATACACTTGGATGGGTGCATAGCTGGATGTCATAGCCCGTCAGCTTTCCCCAGAGACTGGCCGCATAACCGACTCATACCGCGCGATGTACTGTTTTGCGGCTCTGATCTCTTTGGGAGGCGCACCCTCCAGGCTGCTGTGCCAACAATCCCGCTCCTTGTTCTCGTTGATGCCGTGGTATGCGACGTAAAGATGCTTGTCACCTATGAGCCGCACGTCAACAGGAGGATCCGTATCGACTTGATAGACATCCACACCCGGGAGAGTATCAAGCTCAATGATTGTAGGGCTCTCTGAAGTCTTGAAGCGGCGTCCGACGATAAAGGTGAGTTTTGCCCCGTGCGCCACGAGTTCCTTCAAATCCTCCTTAACGGGCCCGAAAAGCCATTCGCAACCGGTCAAGGCAACAGCCACGAGTTGGGGATTGTCCTTAAGAAGCTCAACGTCGCGTTGCAGCAGTTCAATGGCCTTGTCTTGGTTATTGTGTATAAGCTGCATCGGTGGACGGTACGTGGATATTGTCCAGATACCAAATACAAAGAGACACGCAAACGCGATGGCGACGACGCCATACTGTACACCGAGGATCCACTTCATTGTTCTATCTGACATGCCGTAGCCCCGTTAAGGACGTCAGCCACCTCTTCTACAAGGGCCAACACTACCTCCACCATCTCCTGCCCACTTTTCTCACCCTTGGACCCTTGTAGCAGAAAGTGGCGGGCAAGTCAAGCCTCTTCCCTTCAACATAAAACTCCATTAAAATTGTACCAGACCTCCCCGACAATGGCAAATGCTACAGGTCACAGGTGTTAGAGATGTCAAAAAGGCGGGCACGGTCCCCGCCGTGCCCGGACCCAATCTCCTCTACTATTCCTTTACATTATAAAACACATTCATGCCCAAAAACTCGGCCTGATCGCCCAACTGTTCCTCTATCCTCAACAACTGATTATACTTAGCAATCCGGTCGCTGCGCGACGCCGATCCCGTCTTAATTTGGCCCGCGTTCGTCGCAACCGCGATATCCGCTATCGTCGAATCTTCCGTTTCGCCGCTCCGGTGCGAAATCACCGTCGTATACCCGGCCCGATGCGCCATCTGGCAGGCTTCCAACGTCTCCGTCAGTGTTCCAATTTGGTTCACTTTCACCAGGATTGAGTTGGCCACACCTTCCCGAATGCCTTTGCCCAGGAACTGCGTGTTCGTCACAAACAGGTCGTCGCCAACGAGTTGCACACGGTTCCCAAGGGTGTCGGTGATCTTTTTCCACCCGACCCAGTCGTTTTCCGCCATGCCGTCTTCAATGGAAATAATCGGGTACTTGTCCACCCATTCTTTCCAAAATTCTACCATACGTCCCGACGACTTCTCGGGTTCCTTCTCGGCCCCGAGCACGTACTTTTTCTTCTTTGCGTCGTAAAACTCGCTCGCCGCCGGGTCCAGCGCGATAAAGACATCCTTGCCCGCCTTGTAGCCGGCCGCCTTGATGGCTTTCAGGATGACTTCGATGGCCTCGACGTTCGACTCGAGGTTCGGCGCAAAACCGCCTTCGTCGCCCACCGACGTGTTTAACCCCTTGTCCTTCAACACTTTCTTGAGGGCGTGGAAAACCTCGGCACCCA